>NZ_JALQDC010000015.1:0-18110 GCF_023631445.1 Caballeronia sp. GAWG1-5s-s
AGCGTGGTCTTGCCGTGGTCAACGTGACCGATCGTGCCCACGTTCACGTGCGGCTTGGTCCGCTCGAATTTACCTTTTGCCATGATTACCTTCTTTCAAAGTTTGGTTATCGGTTAAAGCTTGTGGCTTGCGCCGAATGACTTGCGGGTATTACTTACCCTTGGCGTTGATGATCGCGTCGGCGACGTTACGCGGAGCTTCAGCGTAGTGCTTGAATTCCATCGTGTACGTTGCACGGCCTTGCGTCAGCGAGCGCAGGGACGTCGAGTAGCCAAACATTTCCGACAGCGGCACTTCGGCGCGAACGATCTTGCCGCCGCCAACCATGTCTTCCATGCCCTGGACGATACCGCGACGGCCGGACAAATCGCCCATCACGTTGCCCATGTAGTCTTCCGGCGTTTCGACTTCCACAGCCATCATCGGTTCGAGGATGACCGGGCTTGCCTTGCGCATTGCTTCCTTGAAGGCCATCGAGCCGGCCATGCGGAACGCGTTTTCGTTCGAGTCGACGTCGTGGTACGAACCGAACGTCAGGTGCACCTTCACGTCCACAACCGGGAAGCCAGCCAGCACGCCCGACTTCAGCGTTTCCTGGATACCCTTGTCCACGGCCGGGATGTATTCGCGCGGAATCACGCCGCCCTTGATCTCGTCCAGGAACTCGTAGCCCTTGCCCTGCTCGTTCGGCTCCAGCGTGATGACCGCGTGACCGTACTGGCCGCGACCACCCGACTGCTTGACGAACTTGCCGTCGACGTCAGCCGCCGTCGTGCGAATGGTTTCGCGGTAAGCAACCTGCGGCTTGCCGACGGTCGCTTCCACGCCGAATTCGCGCTTCATGCGGTCGACCAGAATTTCGAGGTGGAGCTCGCCCATGCCCGAAATGATGGTCTGGCCCGATTCTTCGTCCGTTTGCACGCGGAACGACGGGTCTTCCTGCGCCAGACGGTTCAGCGCCAGGCCCATCTTTTCCTGGTCAGCCTTGGTCTTCGGCTCGACAGCCTGCGAAATCACCGGCTCCGGGAAAATCATGCGTTCGAGCACGATCGGGTTCTGCGGATCGCACAGCGTGTCGCCCGTGGTCGCTTCTTTCAGGCCGACGGCCGCGGCGATGTCGCCCGCGCGCACTTCCTTGATTTCTTCGCGCTGGTTCGCGTGCATCTGCAGAATACGACCCAGACGTTCCTTCTTGTCCTTGGTCGCGTTCAGCACGGTGTCACCCGAATTCACGACGCCCGAGTACACGCGGAAGAAGATCAGCTGACCGACGAACGGGTCCGTCATGATCTTGAACGCGAGTGCCGAGAACTTCTCGTCGTCGGCAGCACGCCGCTCGGCCTTCTCGCCGCTTTCGAGTTCGCCCGTAACCGGCGGAATGTCGACCGGCGACGGCAGGAAGTCGATCACGGCGTCGAGCATGCGCTGCACGCCCTTGTTCTTGAACGCGGTGCCGCACAGCATCGGCTGGATTTCGCACGCGATGGTCCGGTCGCGGATCGCCTTCACGACTTCCGCTTCCGACAGTTCTTCGCCGCCGAGGTACTTTTCCATCAGCTCTTCGCTGGCTTCAGCAGCCGACTCGATCATCTTCTCGCGCCACTCGTTGCACGTGTCGACGAGTTCAGCCGGAATGTCGACGTAGTCGAATTTCGTGCCTTGCGACGCTTCGTCCCAAATGATCGCCTTCATCTTCAGCAGATCGACGACGCCCTTGAAGTTTTCTTCGGAGCCGATCGGCACGACGACGGGCACCGGATTCGCCTTTAGACGCGTCTTCAGCTGGTCGTAGACCTTGAAGAAGTTCGCGCCGGTGCGGTCCATCTTGTTGACGAACGCGAGACGGGGAACCTTGTACTTGTTCGCCTGACGCCACACCGTTTCCGACTGCGGCTGCACGCCGCCCACTGCGCAGTAAACCATGCACGCGCCGTCGAGCACGCGCATCGAGCGTTCCACTTCGATCGTGAAGTCGACGTGTCCCGGCGTGTCGATGATGTTGATGCGGTGCTCGGGATAGTTGCCGCCCATGCCCTTCCAGAAGGCCGTGGTAGCAGCCGACGTGATGGTGATGCCGCGCTCCTGCTCCTGCTCCATCCAGTCCATCGTTGCTGCGCCGTCGTGAACTTCACCGATCTTGTGGTTCACGCCCGTGTAAAACAAGATGCGCTCGGTCGTCGTCGTTTTGCCGGCGTCGATGTGAGCGCTAATACCGATGTTGCGGTAGCGCTCGATAGGTGTCTTGCGAGCCACTTTGGATCCTTTATTCGGTCGACGCGCCGACTCAGTCAATGAGCCGGCAGCGCCCTAACACAAACGGGCGAGGCGCCGAACTAGCGCACCCGCCCTGATTTTTCCGTTGCCCTATGAGCGGGAGCTTAGAAACGGAAATGCGAGAATGCCTTGTTAGCCTCTGCCATGCGGTGAACTTCGTCGCGCTTCTTCATCGCGCCGCCGCGGCCTTCGGCCGCTTCGGAGAGCTCACCTGCCAGGCGCAGGGCCATCGACTTTTCGCTGCGCTTCTTCGCGGCTTCGCGCAACCAACGCATCGCCAATGCCATACGACGCGAGGGACGCACTTCGACCGGAACTTGATAGTTCGCACCACCAACGCGACGGCTCTTCACTTCGACCACCGGCTTCACGTTGTTGAGCGCGACCGTGAACACTTCCAGCGGGTCCTTGCCACCCTTGGTCTGGATCTGTTCAAAAGCGCCGTACACGATGCGTTCGGCAACCGACTTCTTGCCGGACAACATCAGCACGTTCATGAACTTGGCTACATCTACGTTGCCGAACTTCGGATCCGGCAATACTTCCCGCTTGGGGACTTCGCGACGACGCGGCATGATTCTTCCTTTACCTTTTCAGTTGGAGCGTTTCTTTCGCTCCGCGGCCACCAACTAACCCGATCCATCTCTCGACTAAACCAGCTTGGCCGGGTGACCACTTACTCGACAGCGCCGGCACATCCGGCACCACCGCATTAACCGCCTTGCGGCGACCTGAAACTACTTCGACTACTCGAACCGGCGATTACTTGCCAGCCTTGGCACGCTTCGCACCGTACTTCGAGCGAGCCTGCTTACGATCCTTGACGCCCTGGGTATCCAGCGAGCCGCGGACCATGTGGTAACGCACACCCGGCAAGTCCTTCACACGACCGCCGCGAATCAGCACGACCGAGTGTTCCTGCAGGTTGTGGCCTTCACCACCGATGTACGAAATGACTTCGAAGCCGTTCGTGAGACGAACCTTTGCAACTTTACGAAGTGCCGAGTTCGGCTTCTTCGGCGTCGTCGTGTACACGCGGGTGCACACGCCGCGACGCTGCGGGCAGTCCTGCAGGGCCGGCGACTTGCTCTTCGTCGTTTCCGACGCGCGGCCTTTGCGAACCAGTTGATTGATGGTTGGCATCGTTTAATCCTAAAAATGAACAAAATCGGCGCGATTCCGAACGGGCAAAGCGAAGAAACCGCGCGTCTGACTTCTCGTAAATGGCTCTTGCTTGCGCGGACCCAGCGTTAAGCAGGATCCCGAAACTCGCCAAGAACGAGAACCTAGCATGATATTCTGAAAATACCAATGCGGTCAATACGTTGCGTGAAATCCTGGCTCACTCGCCGACGCGACGTCAGTCCGCGCCGACCACGTCGAGCAGTTCGTCGCCGAAACGCTCGAGTTTGCGCACGCCGATGCCCGGAATGTGCCGCAAGTCGTCGATCGTATCGGGATCGCTCCGCGCGATTTCGGCAAGCGTCGCGTCGTGGAAGATGACGTACGCCGGCACGCCGTCGGTTTTCGCGGTCTCGGCCCGCCACGTCCGCAAGCGATCCCATCGCGCTTTCTCGCGCGGCGACATGCCTGCGGTCGGGTCGGCGCGCTCGCCGGTTCGGCCTGACGACTGCCGGTTGCGCACCGGCTTCACGTACTTGCGCAGCGTGACGCGCTCTTCGCCCTTCAGCACGGGCTTGCTGGCGTCGGTCAGCACGAGCGCGCCGAACCCGTCATGATCGACGGCAAGAAAGCCGAACGCGACCAGTTGCCGGAAAACCGCGCGCCACTCCGGCTCCGACAGGCTCGCGCCGACGCCGAAGGTGGACAGCTTGTCGTGTCCGCGCTGCAAGACCTTTTCGCTACGCGTGCCGCGCAGAATGTCGATCAGATGCCCCGCGCCGAAATGGAAACCACTGGCCTTCTGCGCGCGATACACGCACGACAGCGCCATCTGCGCCTCGCGCGTCGCGTCCCACGACGCCGGCGGTTCCAGACACGTATCGCAGTTGCCGCACGGCGTGCTCGTCTCGCCGAAGTAGGCGAGCAGGCGCACGCGGCGGCACGTCGCGGCTTCACAAAGGCCGAGGAGCGCGTCGAGCTTGCCTGTCTGCACGCGCTTGTGCGCGTCGTCAGCGACGGATTCGTCGATCATCTTGCGCTGCTGCACGACATCGCCCAGGCCGTACGCCATCCACGCGTTCGCGGGCAGGCCGTCGCGGCCCGCGCGCCCGGTTTCCTGGTAATAGCCTTCGACGCTCTTCGGCAAATCCAGGTGCGCCACGAACCGCACGTCCGGCTTGTCGATGCCCATGCCGAACGCGATCGTCGCGCACATCACGATGCCTTCCTCGCGCTGGAACATCTCCTGATGCTTCTGGCGCGTCTCGAACTCCATGCCGGCGTGGTACGGCAACGCGCGAACGCCCTGCCCCTTGAGCCAGTCGGCGGTTTCCTCCACCTTCCGGCGCGAGAGGCAATAGACCACGCCCGCGTCCGTCGTGCCGTCCTTGTTCGTGTGCTCGGCGCGAATGAAGTCGAGCAGTTGCGAGCGCGCGTTGTCCTTCTCGACGATCCGATAGCGGATATTCGGCCGGTCGAAGCTCGACACGAAGATGCGCGCGTCGTCGAGCGCAAGGCGGTGCACGATTTCATCGCGCGTGATCGCGTCCGCCGTTGCGGTGAGCGCGATGCGCGGCACGTTCGGGAAACGCTCGTGCAGCACCGACAGCTGAATGTATTCAGGCCGGAAGTCGTGGCCCCATTGCGAGACGCAGTGCGCCTCGTCGATCGCAAAAAGTCCAACAGGCGAGCTTTCGAGCAGGTCGAGAAACCGCGGCGTCATGAGACGCTCTGGCGCGACGTACAGCAGATCGATGCTGCCGTTGCGCAGCGCCCGTTCGGTCGCGGCGGCTTCCGCGCCCGAAAGCGTGGAATTGAGATACGCCGCGCGCACGCCCAGTTCGGTGAGCGCGGCAACCTGATCCTGCATTAGCGCAATCAGCGGCGAAACGACGATGCCCGCGCCGAAGCCAGCCTCTTTGCGTACCAGCGACGGAATCTGATAGCACAGCGACTTTCCGCCGCCCGTCGGCATCAACACGAGCGAATCGCCGCCGTTCGCGACATGTTCGACGATTTCCGCCTGCTGTCCGCGAAAGGCCGGATAGCCGAATACTTCGTTGAGGATTTCGAGCGGACGGGACATAGGAAAGAAGCGCGGACTGCGGCGTGGAGGATAACGAATTCTATCAACGCGAGCGCGCGCGCCCACGCGTGAATCGCAACGTTAGCCGTTCGGCCGACGCGCGAGAACGAAAAGAAGCGGCGAAAAAAAACCGCCCGGCGAAAACCGGGCGGTTCTAGGTGCTACGAGCGAAAGACGCTTACTCGTTGGTATGCGGCTGCTGCTCCGTTGCCGGGGCTTCCGGCGTACCGAAATCGAATGCCTCTTCGGCAGCGATCTGGTCGAAGCGTTCGCGATCCGACATTTCCTTGCTCTTGCGCGCCTTGTGGAACGCGAGACCCGTACCGGCCGGAATCAGACGGCCGACGATCACGTTTTCCTTCAGACCGCGCAGATCGTCGCGCTTGCCCATGATCGCCGCTTCGGTCAGCACGCGAGTCGTTTCCTGGAACGACGCCGCCGAGATGAACGAATCGGTCGAGAGCGAAGCCTTCGTGATACCGAGCAGCACGTTCTCGTACGTCGCCGGACGCTTGTCTTCCGCGATCATGCGGTCGTTCTCGTCGAGCATGTCCGACCGCTCGACTTGTTCGCCCGGAATGAAGCGCGTATCGCCGTTGTCGACGATCTGCACGCGGCGCAGCATCTGACGCACGATCACTTCAATGTGCTTGTCGTTGATCTTCACGCCTTGCAGACGGTACACGTCCTGCACTTCGTCCACGATGTAGCGCGACAACGCCTCGATACCCTGCAGACGCAGGATGTCGTGCGGATCCGCAGGACCGTCGACGATCATTTCGCCCTTGTTGACGACCTGACCATCGTGCACCAGCACCTGCTTTTCCTTCGCGATCAGGAACTCGTGCTGATTGCCCTCGAGGTCCGTGATGACGAGACGCTGCTTGCCCTTCGTGTCCTTACCGAACGACGTCGTACCCGTGACTTCCGCCAGAATGCCGGCGTCCTTCGGCGAGCGCGCTTCGAACAGTTCGGCCACGCGCGGCAGACCACCGGTAATGTCACGCGTCTTCTGCGCTTCAACCGGGATACGCGCCAGCACTTCACCGACCTGCACTTGCTGACCATCCTTCACGGTGATCAGTGCGCCGACCTGGAAGCCGATCTGCACCGAATGCTCGGTGTTCGGGATCTTCACTTCCTCGCCGTTCGCGTCGAGCAGCTTGACCTGCGGACGCACGCTCTTGCCAGCCTGCGAGCCGCGGCGCTTCGCGTCGATCACGACGAGCGTCGAAAGACCGGTCACGTCGTCGATCTGCTTGGCGACCGTCACGCCTTCCTCGACGTTTTCGAACTTCACCGTACCGCCCCACTCGGTGATGATCGGACGCGTCAGCGGATCCCATTGCGCGAGTTGCGAGCCGGCCTTGATCGTTGCGCCGTCGAGTTGCAGCAGCGTCGCGCCGTATGGAATCTTGTGACGCTCACGCTCGCGACCGAGGTCGTCCGCGATGATCGCTTCGCCCGAACGCGAAATGACGACCTGCTCGCCCTTCGCGTTGGTCACGTAGCGCATCGTGGCCGTGAAACGCACCGTACCGTTGCTCTTCGCTTCCACCGTCGATGCAACCGCCGCACGCGATGCCGCACCACCGATGTGGAACGTACGCATGGTCAGCTGCGTGCCCGGCTCGCCGATCGACTGCGCCGCGATCACGCCGACCGCTTCGCCCACGTTCACGCGCGAGCCGCGGCCGAGGTCGCGGCCGTAGCACGCGGCGCACAGGCCGTAGCGCGTTTCGCAGGTGAGCGGCGTGCGCACGCGCACTTCGTCGATGCCGAGACGCTCGATCTCTTCCACCGCGTCTTCGTCCAGCAGATCGCCGGAAGCGAACAGCGTTTCCTGCGTTTCCGGATTGACGACGTCCGCCACCGCGACGCGACCGAGAATACGGTCACGCAGCGCTTCGACGACTTCACCGCCTTCGACCAACGCCTTCATCGCCACGCCGTTCGACGTACCGCAATCGTCTTCGACCACGACCAGATCCTGCGTCACGTCCACGAGACGACGCGTCAGGTAACCCGAGTTCGCCGTCTTCAGTGCCGTATCCGCCAGACCCTTACGCGCGCCGTGCGTCGAGATGAAGTACTGCAGCACGTTCAGGCCTTCGCGGAAGTTCGCGGTAATCGGCGTCTCGATAATCGAGCCGTCCGGCTTCGCCATCAGGCCGCGCATACCGGCCAGCTGACGAATCTGCACCGCGGAACCACGCGCGCCCGAGTCGGCCATCATGTAGATGGAGTTGAACGACTCCTGCTTCGTCTCGTTGCCGTCACGGTCGATGACCGGTTCGGTTGCGAGCTGCTCCATCATCGCCTTGCCGACGCTTTCCGACGTTGCCGACCAGATGTCGACCACGTTGTTGTAGCGCTCCTGCGCGGTGACGAGACCCGACATGTACTGACGGTCGTATTCCTTCACCTTCTTCGCGGCGTCGCCGACGATCGTCTCTTTCTGCGGCGGCACGAGCATGTCGTCCACGCAAATCGAGATACCGGCGCGCGTCGCGAGGCGGAAGCCCATCTGCATCAGCTGGTCGGCGAAGATCACCGTTTCGCGCAGACCGCACTTGCGGAACGCCGTGTTGATCAGGCGCGAAATTTCCTTCTTCTTCAGCGGCTTGTTCAGCACCGAGAACGGCAGGCCCGGCGGCAGAATCTCCGACAGGATCGAACGGCCGACGGTCGTCGCGTACAGCGTGACCTTCGGCACGAACTTCGGCGCACCTTCGCTCGTGTCTTCGTTCGCCACCATTTCGGTGATACGCACGTTGACGCGCGAAGCCAGCTCGACTTCCTTGTTCTCGTACGCGCGGATCACTTCCGACACGCCCGTGAACGTGAGTCCCTCGCCCTTGCCGTTGATCGCTTCACGCGATGCGTAGTACAGGCCGAGCACGATATCCTGCGACGGCACGATCGACGGATCGCCGTTGGCCGGGAACAGGACGTTGTTCGACGCCAGCATCAGCGTGCGCGCTTCCATCTGCGCTTCGAGCGACAGCGGCACGTGAACGGCCATCTGGTCACCGTCGAAGTCGGCGTTGAACGCCGCGCAAACCAGCGGGTGCAGCTGGATTGCCTTACCTTCGATCAGCACCGGCTCGAAAGCCTGAATGCCGAGACGGTGCAGCGTCGGCGCGCGGTTCAGCATGACCGGATGCTCGCGGATCACCTCTTCGAGGATGTCCCACACCACCGGCGTCTGGTTCTCGACTTCCTTCTTCGCAGCCTTGATGGTGGTAGCGACACCCATCACTTCCAGCTTGTTGAAGATGAACGGCTTGAACAGTTCGAGCGCCATCAGCTTCGGCAGGCCGCACTGATGCAGCTTGAGCGTCGGGCCGACCACGATCACCGAACGGCCCGAGTAGTCCACGCGCTTACCGAGCAGGTTCTGACGGAAACGACCGCCCTTGCCCTTGATCATGTCAGCGAGCGACTTCAGCGGACGCTTGTTCGCGCCGGTCATCGCCTTACCGCGACGGCCGTTGTCGAGCAGCGAATCGACGGCTTCCTGCAGCATCCGCTTTTCGTTGCGGACGATGATTTCAGGCGCCTTCAGTTCGAGCAGACGCTTCAACCGGTTGTTACGGTTGATGACGCGGCGATACAGGTCGTTCAGGTCCGACGTCGCGAAACGGCCGCCGTCGAGCGGCACGAGCGGACGCAGTTCCGGCGGCAGCACCGGCAGCACTTCGAGCACCATCCAGTCAGGCTTGATGCCCGAACGCTGGAAAGCCTCGAGCACCTTCAGGCGCTTCGCGTACTTCTTGATCTTCGCTTCGGAACCCGTGTTCTTGAGCTCGGTGCGCAGCAGTTCGACCTGCTCGTCGATGTTGATCGAACGCAGCAGTTCGCGCACGCCTTCCGCGCCCATTTCGGCACGGAATTCGTCACCGTACTCTTCGACCTTGTTGTAGTAATCCTCTTCCGTCATGATCTGCCGCGCTTTCAGCGGCGTCATGCCCGGATCGATCACCACGTACGCTTCGAAGTACAGCACGCGCTCGATGTCGCGCAGCGTCATGTCGAGCACCATGCCCAGACGCGACGGCAGCGACTTCAAAAACCAGATGTGCGCGACCGGCGAAGCGAGTTCGATGTGGCCCATGCGCTCGCGGCGCACCTTGGCCAGCGTCACTTCGACGCCGCACTTCTCGCAGATCACGCCACGGTGCTTGAGGCGCTTGTACTTGCCGCACAGGCACTCGTAGTCCTTGATCGGCCCGAAAATCTTCGCGCAAAACAGACCATCCCGCTCCGGCTTGAACGTGCGGTAGTTGATGGTCTCCGGCTTCTTCACTTCGCCGAACGACCACGAACGGATCTTGTCGGGCGACGCGAGGCCGATCTTGATCGCATCAAAAACTTCTTCTTGTTGGACTTGCTTGAATAGATCGAGCAGAGCTTTCATTGCTTTCTCTCCGTAGTCCGATTAGTTGCGGTCGAGATCGATGTCGATACCGAGCGAGCGGATTTCCTTCACCAACACGTTGAAGGATTCCGGCATGCCGGCGTCGATCACGTGATCGCCCTTGACGAGGTTCTCATACACCTTCGTCCGGCCCGTCACGTCGTCCGACTTGACCGTCAGCATTTCCTGCAGCACATACGATGCGCCATACGCCTCGAGCGCCCACACTTCCATTTCACCGAAACGCTGGCCACCGAACTGCGCCTTACCACCCAGCGGCTGCTGCGTGACGAGCGAGTACGGACCGGTCGAACGCGCGTGCATCTTGTCGTCGACCAGGTGGTGCAGCTTCAGGTAATGCATGTAGCCGACCGTCACCTTGCGCTCGAACGGCTCGCCGGTGCGGCCGTCGTGCAGCGTGACCTGGTTCTTCGACGCGTTCATGCCGAGGTTCTGCGCCACGTCGTCCGGGAACGCGAGGTCCAGCGCGCGCGACATTTCGTCTTCCGTCGCGCCGTCGAACACCGGCGTCGCGAACGGCACGCCTTCGCGCAGGTTCTTCGCCAGTTCCACGATTTCGTCGTCCGAGAAGCCTTCCAGCTCTTCCTTGCGGCCCGACTCGTTGTAGATCTGCGTGAGGAACTGACGCAGTTCTTCGATCTTCGCCTGACGCTGCATCATTTCGCCGATGCGCCAGCCGAGACCCTTCGCGGCCCAGCCCAGATGCACTTCGAGAATCTGACCCACGTTCATCCGCGACGGCACGCCGAGCGGATTCAGCACGACGTCGGCCGGACGGCCATCGGCCATGTACGGCATGTCTTCGATCGGCACGATCTTCGACACGACGCCCTTGTTACCGTGACGGCCCGCCATCTTGTCGCCAGGCTGCAGGCGACGCTTCACGGCGAGATACACCTTGACCATCTTCAGCACGCCCGGCGGCAGTTCGTCGCCTTGCGTGAGCTTCTTACGCTTCTCTTCGAACGCGAGGTCGAATTGGTGACGCTTCTGCTCGATCGAGTCCTTGATGGCTTCGAGCTGCGCCGCTGCTTCTTCGTCCGCGAGGCGGATGTCGAACCAGTGGTAGTGGTCGAGGTCTTCGAGGTACGCGAGGTCGATCTTCGTGCCCTTCGCGAGCTTCTTCGGACCGCCGTTCGCGACCTTGCCGTTCAGCATGCGCGCGAGACGCGAGAACGCGTCGCCTTCCACGATACGAAGCTGGTCGTTCAGGTCCAGGCGGTAACGCTTCAGTTCATCGTCGATGATCTGTTGCGCGCGCTTGTCGCGCGTGATGCCTTCGCGCGTGAACACCTGCACGTCGATGACCGTGCCGCTCATGCCCGACGGCACGCGCAGCGACGTGTCCTTCACGTCCGATGCCTTCTCGCCGAAGATCGCGCGCAGCAGCTTTTCTTCCGGCGTCAGCTGGGTTTCGCCCTTCGGCGTGACCTTGCCGACCAGCACGTCGCCCGCTTCGACTTCCGCGCCGATGTACACGATGCCCGACTCGTCGAGACGGCCAAGCTGCACTTCCGCGAGGTTCGAAATGTCGCGCGTGATTTCTTCCGGTCCGAGCTTCGTGTCGCGAGCCACGACGTTCAGTTCTTCGATGTGGATCGACGTGTAACGATCGTCCGCGACGACCTTTTCCGAGATCAGGATCGAGTCTTCGAAGTTGTAGCCGTTCCACGGCATGAACGCGACCAGCATGTTCTGGCCGAGCGCGAGCTCGCCCAGATCCGTCGAGGCGCCGTCGGCCAGCACGTCACCGCGCGAGACCTTGTCGCCCATCTTCACGATCGGACGCTGGTTGATGTTCGTGTTCTGGTTCGAACGCGTGTACTTGATCAGGTTGTAGATGTCCACGCCGACATCGCCGGCGACGGCTTCATCGTCGTTCACGCGAATCACGATACGGCCCGCGTCCACGTAATCCACGACACCGCCACGCATGGCCTGAACCGTCGTGCCCGAGTCGACCGCCACGGTACGCTCGATGCCCGTACCGACGACCGGCTTTTCCGGACGCAGACACGGCACGGCCTGACGCTGCATGTTCGAGCCCATCAACGCGCGGTTCGCGTCGTCGTGCTCGAGGAACGGAATCAGCGATGCCGCGACCGACACGATCTGCGACGGCGCCACGTCCATGTACTGAATGCGGTCCGGCGTGACCATCAGCGTTTCGCCGGCTTCTCGCGACGACACGAGTTCGTCGGTCAGCGTGCCGTCTACGGCCACTGCGGCGTTCGCCTGCGCGATCACGTAACGGCCTTCTTCGATCGCCGACAGGTAGTCGATCTGGTCCGTCACCTTGCCGTCCACGACCTTGCGATACGGCGTTTCGAGGAAGCCGTATTCGTTCAGGTGCGCGTACAGCGCGAGCGAGTTGATCAGGCCGATGTTCGGACCTTCCGGCGTTTCGATCGGGCACACGCGGCCGTAGTGCGTCGGATGCACGTCGCGGACTTCGAAGCCTGCGCGTTCACGCGTCAGACCGCCCGGGCCGAGTGCGGAAACGCGACGCTTGTGCGTGATCTCCGACAGCGGGTTGGTCTGGTCCATGAACTGCGACAGCTGCGACGAACCGAAGAACTCGCGAATCGCCGACGAAATCGGCTTCGAGTTGATCAAGTCGTGCGGCATCAGGTTTTCGCTTTCGGCCTGGCCGAGGCGTTCCTTCACAGCACGCTCGACACGCACGAGACCCGCGCGGAACTGGTTCTCCGCGAGTTCGCCGACGCAACGCACGCGACGATTGCCCAAGTGGTCGATGTCGTCCACTTCGCCCTTGCCGTTACGCAGCTCGACGAGAATCTTGATGGTCGCGAGGATGTCGTCGTCCTGCAGCGTCATCGGCCCGATGATTTCATCGCGGCCCACGCGGCGGTTGAACTTCATGCGGCCGACCTTCGACAGGTCGTACGCGTCTTCGCTGTAGAACAGACGATTAAACAGCGCCTCGACCGCTTCTTCGGTCGGCGGTTCGCCCGGACGCATCATGCGGTAGATCGCGATACGCGCGGCCATCTTGTCCGCGGTTTCGTCGATACGCAGCGTCGACGAGATGTACGGACCCTGGTCGAGATCGTTCGTGTACAGCGTCTGGATTTCCTTGACCTTCGCTTCGCGCAGCTTCTCGAGGACCGTTTCGGTGATTTCCTCGTTGGCGTTCGCAATGACTTCGCCCGTGTCGGGATCGATCACGTTCTTCGCGAGCACGCGGCCGAGCAGATACTCCTCGGGCACCGAGATGAACTTCGTCTTGGCGTTTTCGAGGTCGCGAATGTGTTTCGCGTTGATCCGCTTGTCCTTCGTGACGATGACGTTGCCTTCGCGATCCTGAATGTCGAAGCGCGCAACTTCACCGCGCAGGCGCTCGGGCACGAATTCCATCTGCGCGCCTTCGCTCATCAGCGCGAAGTTGTCGAATACGAAGAAGTTCGCGAGGATCTGTTCCGGCGTCAGGCCGATGGCCTTCAGCAGAATCGTGACCGGCATTTTGCGGCGACGGTCGACGCGGAAGTACAGCACGTCCTTCGGGTCGAACTCGAAGTCGAGCCACGAACCGCGGTAAGGAATGATGCGCGCCGAGAACAGCAGCTTGCCGGAGCTATGCGTCTTGCCCTTGTCGTGCTCGAAGAACACGCCCGGCGAACGGTGGAGCTGCGACACGATCACGCGCTCAGTACCGTTGATGACGAAAGAACCAGTCGGCGTCATGAGCGGAATTTCGCCCATGTACACTTCCTGTTCCTTGACTTCCTTCACGACAGGCTTGCTCGGCGACTCTTTGTCGAGCAGAACGAGACGAACCTTCGCGCGCAGGGCGGAGCAATAGGTCAGGCCGCGCTGCTGGCATTCCTTGATGTTGAATGCGGGCGGCGACAGCATGTAGCTGACGAATTCCAGCCGCGCAAAGCCATTGTGCGAAACGATCGGGAAAACAGAGGTGAACGCAGCTTGCAAGCCTTCTGCCTTGCGCTGCGAAGAAGACGTCTCCGCTTGCAGAAACGTCTGGAATGATTCAAGCTGGGTCGCCAGCAAAAAGGGAACTTGGTGAACGATGGGGCGCTTCGCGAAACTCTTGCGAATACGCTTCTTCTCGGTGAAGGAATATTGCATACGATCTCCGAATCACGGCGGGCGTTACCGAGGCGGGATACCTCGACGACACGGCCCGGTGTTCACCGACTGAGACCCGCGCCGCTGTCCGGGGAGGACGCGCGAGTCTAGAAGCTTGGTGGTTGGCCGCTACCAACCGCTGGCTGACGGCAGCGGATGCCTGTGTTTCCCGCTACCCGACCAAACTTGCCTTCTGCAGTCGCTTCAGAAGACAAAGACAACTGCCGGAATATATTGCCGATCCGACCGTTGTCTTTGGCTTCTGCGGGGCCGTTTATGCTTGCCAACGCGCATAAAAACTCGGACCCCACAAAGCACAAAAAGGCCGGCGGTGAAAAACCGCCAGCCTTCGCACAGCGCAATGAAACTTACTTGATTTCAGCCTTCGCGCCTGCGTCTTCCAGCTTCTTCTTCGCTTCTTCAGCAGCAGCCTTGGGCACCGCTTCCTTGATGGGCTTCGGTGCGCCGTCGACCAGGTCCTTCGCTTCCTTCAGGCCGAGACCCGTCAGTTCACGAACAGCCTTAATGACCGAGACCTTGTTCGCGCCGGCTTCGAGCAGGTTCACCGTGAATTCGGTTTGCTCTTCAGCAGCAGCGGCAGCACCGCCAGCAGCCGGGCCAGCGACCGCAACAGCAGCTGCCGACACGCCAAACTTCTCTTCGAACGCCTTGACCAGCTCGTTCAGTTCCAGAACCGACATCGCGCCAACGGCTTCCAGGATGTCTTCTTTTGCGATTGCCATTTGAAATACTCCTAAATTGAATTCGGATCGAGCTAGCGATCTTTACCTAACTGAGCAACTGTGGCTCAAGCGTGACGTTATGCAGCTTCGCCTTGCTTCTCTGCCAGCGCGGCGAGAGCGCGCGCGAAGCCGGAAACAGGTGCTTGCATGACGAACAACAGCTTGGAGAGCAGCTCTTCGCGGCTCGGGATGTTGGCCAGCGCTTGCACGCCCGCCTTGTCCATCACCTTGCCTTCGTAGGAACCAGCCTTGATGATCAACTTGTCATTGCTCTTGCCGAAGTCGTTGACGACCTTGGCTGCGGCAATGGCATCTTCCGAGATGCCGTAGATCAGAGGACCGGTCATCTGCTCAGCCAGCGGAGCGAACGGGGTACCTTCGACGGCGCGACGCGCCAGCGTGTTCTTCAACACGCGCAGATACACCTGTTGCTCACGCGCTTTCGCGCGCAGCTTGGTCAGATCGCCAACCGTGATCCCACGATACTCAGCGAGCACCATCGTCTGAGCCTTCGCGACTTGCGCGGCGACTTCAGCGACGACTGCCTGCTTATCTTCTTTGTTCAGTGGCACGGTTAAACCTCCAGATTCGATGCACTCAGGTGTCCAACCTTCATGCACCACGTTCGACAACGGCGTCCGACTGTTAGGAGTATTTCAAGCGGTTGGTGACCATCTGAGAACGATCGACAACCGGCTTCAACCACTGCAAAACTGTTTCGGGTTCGCCATCTGCGTTGGCTTGAATTAAGGCGCCGCCCAACTGCTGCACCGCCACCAACGGTCTTTGACAACCGGCTGCTCAACGAAACGACTGTTGCGCAACCGCCCAAAGCCCTTGAGAACGCGGTCTAGCGACCGCGTCTAGATTCTTACTGTTGCGCGAGCGTGGCTTGGTCCACGCGAACGCCAACACCCATCGTGCTCGACAGCGCGATCTTGCGCAGATACACGCCCTTGCTCGTCGCCGGCTTAGCCTTGTTCAGCGCATCGATCAGCGCCGACAAGTTCTGACGCAGCGAAGCGGGTTCGAACGAAGCACGGCCGATCGTGCCGTGAATGATACCGGCTTTGTCGACACGGAATTGCACCTGACCAGCCTTGGCATTCTTGACCGCTTGAGCGACGTCCGGTGTCACGGTGCCGACCTTCGGGTTCGGCATGAGGCCGCGCGGACCGAGGATCTGGCCCAACGTACCGACCACGCGCATCGTGTCCGGCGAAGCGATCACGACGTCGAAGTTCAGATTGCCGGCCTTGACTTGCTCAGCCAGGTCTTCCATGCCGACCACGTCCGCGCCAGCTGCACGTGCTTGCTCGGCCTTGTCGCCTTGCGCGAACACTGCAACGCGAACCGACTTGCCGGTGCCGGCGGGCAGAACGACGGAACCACGAACCACTTGGTCCGACTTCTTCGCGTCGATGCCGAGCTGAACGGCAACGTCGATCGACTCGTCGAACTTGGCGTTTGCGCATTCCTTGATCAGGTTCAGCGCGTCGTCGATCGGATACAGCTTCTGACGATCGACCTTGTTTGCAAATGCCTGAAGGCGCTTCGAAAGCTTAGCCATTTACACGCCCTCCACAGTGATACCCATCGAACGCGCGCTACCGGCGATGGTGCGCACGGCTGCGTCCAGATCAGCTGCCGTAAGGTCCGGCATCTTGGTCTTCGCGATTTCTTCCGCTTGAGCGCGGGTGATGTTGCCGACCTTGTCGGTGTGCGGCTTGCTCGAACCCTTTTGCACTGCCGCTGCCTTCTTGATCAGAACGGTAGCCGGCGGCGTCTTCATGATGAACGTGAAGCTCTTGTCCGCGAATGCCGTAATGACGACCGGCACCGGCAGACCCGGCTCCATGCCCTGAGTCTGCGCGTTGAACGCCTTGCAGAACTCCATGATGTTCAGGCCGCGCTGGCCCAGCGCCGGACCGACCGGCGGCGACGGATTGGCTTTACCTGCAGGAATCTGCAGCTTGATAAAGCCGATGATTTTCTTTGCCATGTTGAAAACCTCTGCTGAACGCGTGAGCGTTCGGTGAGTGATAGCGCGCGTTCGACTTGACGACTACTGACGCTCCTCAACGGCCATTACGCGGGCCGTAAGCGCGAATCGCGCGAGGCCGATGACCTCGCGCGACGTATTCTTAAACCTTTTCGACCTGGCCGAACTCAAGCTCAACCGGCGTCGATCGCCCGAAGATCGTGACTGAAACGCGAACGCGGGACTTCTCGTAGTTGACTTCCTCGACGTTGCCGTTGAAGTCGGTGAACGGGCCTTCCTTCACACGCACCATCTCGCCGACTTCGAAAAGGGTCTTTGGCCGCGGCTTCTCGACACCTTCCTGCATCTGCGACATGATCTTCTCGACCTCGCGCGGCGAAATCGGGCTCGGCCGATTGCGTGCACCGCCGACGAAACCCGTGACCTTCGCCGTGTTCTTCACGAGGTGCCAGGTCTCATCCGTCATTTCCATCTCGACCAGGACGTAGCCCGGGAAGAAACGACGCTCGGTGACCGATTTGTGGCCACCCTTGACTTCCACTACTTCCTCGGTCGGAACAAGAATCTGACCGAATTGGTCCTGCATTCCTGCCCGCTCGATGCGCTCCTGAAGCGCACGTTGCACGCTCTTCTCCATGCCGGAGTAGGCGTGCACTACATACCAACGCTTTCCACTCGGAGATGTCGGAGTATCGCTCATATCATTTCCAACCCAGAATCGCCGAGAAAATTACCCATTCGATTGACTTGTCGCTAAGCCAAAGGAAGATGGCCATGATGAGGACGAATGCGAAGACCACCAGCGTGGTCTGCGTCGCCTCTTTTCGCGTAGGCCAAACGACCTTTCGCACTTCTTTGTACGAGTCCTTCGCGAAGGCGATGAAGCCCTTCCCAGGCGCAGACAGAAGGCCGACAGCGACACCAGCAACCAAACCGACAGCAAGCGCCGCACCGCGGACATACCACTCTTGGCCGCTGAGCAGAAAGAAACCCACGAACCCGGCCAAGACCAACAATACCCCAGCCACCAACATCAACTTATCGCTGGAAGTATTTACAGTTTCGACTGAAGGATTCGCCATAACACCTTAAGCAGCGCCACCTGGCGCGAGAATGTGGCAGGGGCAGAGGGAATCGAACCCCCAACCTTCGGTTTTGGAGACCGACGCTCTGCCAGTTGAGCTATACCCCTAAACCGTTTGGGGCCGACGGTTTCGCCGACCCCGAAAACTACAGACTACCGAGAGATCTCTGGCTCTTACTCGATAATCTTCGCAACGACACCTGCGCCGACGGTACGGCCGCCTTCGCGGATTGCGAAGCGCAGACCTTCTT
>NZ_JALQDC010000016.1:0-650 GCF_023631445.1 Caballeronia sp. GAWG1-5s-s
TCTTCCACCGGCATCAGGAAGGCGCCGTCAACTGCGCGCTCCGGCGTCGGGATGTACGTGTCCAGCGCGTCGGCCAGGTTCATGATCGCCACTTCGCCGAGTTCGCCCTTGTCGCCTTCCAGCGCGAGCTTGGCCGAACCCTTGATGATCGGCGTGTCGTCGCCCGGGAAGTCGTACTTCGAGAGCAGCTCGCGCACTTCCATTTCGACGAGCTCGAGCAGTTCGGCGTCGTCCACCATGTCGCACTTGTTCAGGAACACGATGATGTACGGCACGCCGACCTGACGGGCCAGCAGGATGTGCTCGCGCGTTTGCGGCATCGGGCCGTCAGCGGCCGAGCACACCAGGATCGCGCCGTCCATCTGCGCGGCGCCCGTGATCATGTTCTTCACGTAGTCGGCGTGGCCCGGGCAATCGACGTGTGCGTAGTGGCGGTTAGCCGTTTCGTACTCGACGTGCGCGGTGTTGATGGTAATGCCGCGTGCCTTTTCTTCCGGCGCCGCGTCGATCTGGTCGTACGCCTTGGCTTCGCCGCCGAACTTCTGCGTGAGCACCGTCGTGATCGCTGCCGTCAGCGTGGTCTTGCCGTGGTCAACGTGACCGATCGTGCCCACGTTCACGTGCGGCTTGGTCCGCTCGAATTTACCTTT
>NZ_JALQDC010000017.1:0-649 GCF_023631445.1 Caballeronia sp. GAWG1-5s-s
AGCGTGGTCTTGCCGTGGTCAACGTGACCGATCGTGCCCACGTTCACGTGCGGCTTGGTCCGCTCGAATTTACCTTTGGCCATTTTCGACTCCTAACAGGATTTTCGCACCTTGCGCCGCGCGCAACTTTCTAGACTGATACAGCTGGTGCCCATGGGCAGGATCGAACTGCCGACCTCTCCCTTACCAAGGGAGTGCTCTACCACTGAGCCACATGGGCACTACAAAACCGACACTGGAGCGGGTGAAGGGAATCGAACCCTCGTCATAAGCTTGGAAGGCTTCTGCTCTACCATTGAGCTACACCCGCGAGGGTTGGATTCCCTTACCGCTTGAATTCTGGTGGAGGAGGTTGGATTCGAACCAACGTAGGCGTAAGCCAACAGATTTACAGTCTGCCCCCTTTAGCCACTCGGGCACCCCTCCGCAGAGAACTATCGATTATGGGGTAACAACACGCGGTTGTCAAGTGCTTCTTGCGAAGCAAATCGATAAGGCTCTCACTTATAGTCGGTCGCCCCAAACGCAAAAACCCCACCTTTGCGGGGTGGGGTTTTTGTTTGTGGCAAGGAGGAGCCTGACGATTACCTACTTTCACACGGGCAATCCGCACTATCATCGGCGTGGAGTCGTTTCACGGTCCTGTTCG
>NZ_JALQDC010000018.1:0-91437 GCF_023631445.1 Caballeronia sp. GAWG1-5s-s
TTCAATGCCTGTTACTGTTTTCGGTTGTTTTACCAACCGGTCGCTCACTCAACGTACTGACGATGATTAATCCGTCTCTCGACAGATAAACCTTCCTCTGATACTTCGCGTGAGACTCTTGATACTTTTGCTTGACCAATTCCGCAGAACCGGCCGCACTCCACCATCAAGCGCCCACACTTATCGGCTGTTAGTTTTTAAAGAGCAATCCGCCAAGACTTTCCACTTCGCCATCGAGCACTTTGCTCGGCACCGCTTCGTCTTGCGTCGCTGCATCAGCAGCAGAGAAACGAGATTATGAAGAATCTTTTTCTCCTTGTCAACAGCTTTTTTCTGCTTTCGCTTTCAAAACTGAGGACTTCGGAGACCGCCTGTTTCTTTGGCGGCGCTCATCTTGCGACGAGGAGCGGAATTCTAGGCCAAGCAAACGCCAATGACAAGGTGATGACGCGAGATTTTTTGCGGACCATTCCCGGACGCCTATTTCGCCGTCCCGAGGACGACGTCCAGGGGCACCGCAGCCGCCATCGCGGCGTATCCGGCGTCGCTCGGGTGAATGTGATCGCCACTGTCGAAACGCCGCTGCAGCGCGCTCGGCCGGGACGGATCGCGCAGCGCCTGATCGAAGTCGATGACGCCATCGAACGCCCGGCTCGCGCGGAGGGACGTATTGACCGCCGTGCGAATCGCCTCGCGCTCCGGTGGCAGCGACGCCGGCGTGAGCGTCGCGCCGTAGATCTTCAGCCCGCGCTGGTGCGCCTGCGCGATGAGTCGTTGATATCCCCGCAGCAGCGCGTCGGCGTTGACCTCGGTATGCGGCGCATCGCAGTCGAGGCCGCCGTGCGCCGGCATCGCAGCGAAATTAATGTCGTTGATGCCGATCAGCACGATCACCGCGCGCACGCCCGGCTGCCGCAGCGCGTCGCGATCGAAGCGGCTCACCAGCGCCTCGCCATAGCAAGGCGAATTGCTGAGCAGCCGGTTTCCGCTGATGCCCACATTGACGACCGCCGCCTGCCCGCCGTTTTTCTGAGCGATTTCGCGTGCGAGAGCGTCCGGCCAGCGCCGATTGGCGTTCAGCGTCGAGCGCATGCCGTCGGTAATGGAATCCCCGATCGCGACGACTGCCCGCGCCGTCGGATTCTCCACTGACACGTTCGTCAGCCACGCATACTGCGTGAAGCGAGTCCGGAAGGCTGCGGGAGAAGCGTCGTCCGTGCGGTCTCCGGGCGTCGAAACGTAATTGACCTGGCTTGCAACGCGATGCCACGCGACGAGTTTCTGTTCTTTCCCGATGAACATGCTGACCGCGAGCGGCTGACCGGCTGCCACGTCGAACGCGAGCGGATCACTCGTGGCTTGCCCGCCCGGCGCGACCGTCACCGTCTTGTTGCCGGCGAATAGCACGTGCCGGGCGCTGGCGCCCTGTATCGCGGGGCTGCTACCGCTGACGGCACGCGCAACGCTCATCGACTCGACAACGAGCGGCGCGGTTCCATACACGTTGCTGATGCGCAAGCGCATTTGCTTGCCGGTAAGCTGCGGATAGATCACTTGCCGGACGGTTCGGCCCCCGACTTCCGGCGCGCGATAAAGCGGCGGCAGATTCGCGAGTTGCGGAATCGATTGAAGCGCCGTGCCCCAGGCGCTGACCCAATGGTCGTTGGCGGGCGATCCGGCCGTCTCGGCGGCAACCGCAAGCGACGCGGCGGTGAACGGGAAAGCAAGCGCGGCCGCGCACAGTGCGGCGAGATACTTGGGCTTCATTCGGCGGTGGCGTTCGGAAAAGATCTAAATTGTGCCCGATCGTCACAGCGAACGCGCCGCCGAATCGGGAAGAAAACGCGCGTCACCGACCCGCCCGCATCGATTGGCCTCACAATGCAGCCAATCCTTTTCACGACGTACCTCTATGCAACCCGAAAGCTCCACGCCCCGACTCCATTGGGAAGAGGACGGCGAAAGCCGTTCTGCTCGCTGGCGCTCCGAAAGCGGTAATCAGCCGCCGAAGCGTCTCGTCATCGGTCACGATCAAATGACCGCGGATCACGCCTACCGCCTCGCCTGCGAGGGCACGGCCATTCTCTGGCGCGGCGATTTCCAGAACGCGCGGCAGCTCCTGCAGGCGATGGCCCGGCGCATCGACAACAAGCCGCGCAAGGCAAAGAAAGCGGCGTCGGACAAAGACAAACCGCTGTCCCCGATCGATACCTTCAACCTGCACCGTCTCGCGCAGTCGCAGCGGGCGCGCACCCTCGCGATGCTCGTGCTTCCGCTCGACGAGCAGTACGTCATCCCACTGCGCCGCGCGCCGGACGTGCGCGAAGCGTGCGAGGAAGCGTACGGCCCGCCGCAGGAGCCGTCCGTGGTCTCGTTGCGCGAGGTCCTCGGTCTGATCGGCGCGCACGAGTGGCGCAAGAAGGGCGTCGAGATCAAGGCGACGGGCGGCCGCATTCATCCGTACTACGGCGTCTTTTCGCCGGTGCGCGGCGAGTACATCGATCTGATCGCGAATCAGCCGTTGCCGTCGACATCGCTCGCGTTCGACGTCGGCACCGGTACCGGCGTGCTCGCGGCGGTGCTGGCGCGGCGCGGCGTGGAGCGCGTCGTGGCCACGGATGTCGATGCGCGCGCTCTCGCCTGCGCTCGAGAGAACATCGACCGGCTCGGGCTGCGCAAGCAGGTGCAGGTCGTCGAGGCCGATCTCTTCCCGGAAGGACGCGCGCCGCTCGTCGTGTGCAATCCGCCGTGGCTGCCGGCGCGCCCGAGTTCGGCAATCGAACACGCAATCTATGATCCGGAAAGCCGCATGCTGCGCGGTTTTCTCGGCGGCCTCGCCGCGCATCTGACGCCCGGCGGAGAAGGCTGGCTCATTTTGTCCGACTTTGCCGAGCATCTCGGGCTGCGCACGCGTGCTCAGCTTCAGGAATGGATTGACGCTGCCGGGTTGAAGGTCGATGGCCGCATCGACGTGAAACCGCATCATCCGCGCGCGACGGATAAGTCGGACCCGCTGCACGCGGCGCGATCGGCGGAAGTGACGTCGCTTTGGCGGCTGGTTGCGGCGTGAGGCGCGGGGTTGCCGGGATTCGGCTTGTTACTGAATGACGCTTGCGGCTTGGCCTCGTTGCATCCGGCGAGCGCTTGGTCCTGCGCGACGCTAGATTGCGTTCCTCGGAGGCGAATCGCGACGGTTCGACGCCAGAAATCCGGCAGCTTCTTGCACGTGGCTCGACGCATTGCGGCCGTTGCCGAACGAGCGTCAGAAGCCACTTCACCGCCCGAACGTTGATCGTCCACCTCGCAGCGCATGCTCGCGTCCGCTAGTCACGCTCGCTCGCGAAGCCACGCAAGCGCGCCCTTCCCCGCGACGAGCCCGCTCGCAAAGCACGCCGTCAACAGATAACCGCCGGTCGGCGCTTCCCAGTCCAGCATTTCGCCCGCGGCGAATACGCCGGGCAGCGCGGTGAGCATCGAGCGCTGATCGAGCGATTCGAACGCGACGCCGCCTGCGCTGCTGATCACTTCCGCAATCGGCCGCGGACGTCGCACGCGCAGCGGCAGCGCCTTGATGCACGCGGCGAGCGTGTCGAGGTCGGCGAATTCCTCTTTCGTCAGACATTCGCGCAACAGGCCGGCCTTCGCGCCCGCCAGATGCAGCCGGCTCTGCAAATGACTCGACAGAGACCGAGCGCCGCGCGGATGCCGCACCTCGTCCCGGACGCGCCCGGCCGACAGCTGCGGAAGGAGATCGACGAGAATGCGCGCGCCGGCGTCGCCTTGCTCCATCAGACGATCGCGGATCTGCGCCGACAACGCGTAGATCAGACTGCCTTCGATGCCATGCTCGGTCAGCAAGCATTCCCCGACCCGCCAGTCCACCGCGCCGTCCGCCCGTTCCAGCCCGATCGCGACCGACTTCAGCGGCTCGCCCGCGAAGCGTTCGCGAAAATGCGGCGACCAGTCCACGTCGAAACCGCAATTCGACGGCAGAAACGGCCGCACGTCGACGCCCCGCGCCGCCAGATGCGTCATCGCGCTGCCGTCCGAGCCGAGTTGCGGCCAGCTCGCGCCGCCGACCGCCAGCACGAGCGCATCGTGGCGCACGCGCTTTTCGCCATCGGGCGTCGCGAACCGCGATTCGCCCACGCCCGCGTCGGTCCAGCCGAGCCAGCGATGCCGCATATGCAGCCGAACACCCGACGCGCGCAGCCGATGCAGCCACGCCCGCAGCATCGGCGCGGCTTTCATGTCCGTCGGAAACACGCGGCCCGAGCTTCCCACGAAGGTTTCCACGCCCAGCCCGTGCACCCACTCGCGCAACGCGGCGGCGTCGAAGCGCGCGAGCAGCGGCGCAATGTCCGCGCGACGCTTGCCGTAGCGCGCGATGAACGCGTCGGCAGGCTCGGAATGCGTCAGATTCATCCCGCCCTTGCCCGCCATCAGGAACTTGCGTCCGACCGACGGCATCGCGTCGAACACATCGACGCTCGCGCCGCCGGCCGCGAGCGCCTCCGCCGCCATGAGCCCGGCCGGTCCGCCGCCGACGACCGCGACTTGCACGGATTCGATGTTTTCAACTGAGGTCATGCCAGGTCGCGAGGAAACGAGTAAACGAGTAAACGAGGAGCGACATTGTCGCATCGCGTTCGTTGGCTGGCGGACGAAGGCGTGCGCCCGGCCGTAAGTCATTAAATAACAAAAAAGAATTTGGTCGCCGCCCGCCAGCCGGATACGATCCGGCGATTCCTTGCGTCCACAAATTTTCTACATTCCGTCGATCATGTCCGTATCTATCGCGCCCGAGCGAACACCTTCCCGGGCCGGCGCCGCCGATGCGCGTCCCGTCATTCGCAGCGCCGCCGACGTCTCGAATCTCGTCAATCGCGGCGCGGCCATCGGCAGCGATGCGCGCATCGTCGTCGCCATCGCGCTCGGCGGCATCTTCCTCGATGCCTATGACCTCGGCGCGCTGGCATTCGGCGTCAAGGACATCGCCCGCGAGTTTTCGCTGACGCCGACCGGAACCGGTTTCGTCGCCTCGGCGATCACGTTCGGCGCGATCATCGGCGCGTTCTTCGGCGGCTATCTCACTGACAAGATCGGCCGCTACCGCGTCTTCATGGCCGACATGTTCTTTTTCGTCGTCGCCGCGATCGCCTGCGCGCTCGCGCCGAACGCCTGGGTGTTGGGCGGAGCGCGCTTCGTGATGGGGCTCGGCGTCGGCATCGACTTGCCCGTCGCGATGGCGTTCCTCGCGGAATTCTCGCGGCTGCAAGGGCGCGGGAACAAGGCCGCTCGCGTCGCGATGTGGTGCCCGACGTGGTACGCCGCCATCAGCATTTCGTACTTGCTCGTGCTCGGTCTGTACGCAGCGCTGCCCGCGCATAACGCGGGCTGGCTCTGGCGGCTGATTCTCGGCTTCGGCGCGGTGCCGGCCATCGCAATCATCGCCATTCGCAGCCGCTATATGAGCGAATCGCCCGTCTGGGCCGCGAATCAGGGCGATCTGCCGGCCGCCGCCGCGATCCTGAAACGCTCGTATGGCGTCGATGCACGCGTCGATCCGGACGCGCTCGCGGAATCGAAAGCGGCGAAACCGCGCGGCGCGACGTGGAGCAACTACGGCGCGCTGCTGCGCGGCGTGTATCTGCGGCGCACAGTGCTGGCGACGGTCATCGCGATTGCGTCGTCCTTCGCGTACAACGCGGTGGCGTTCGGTCTGCCGGTCATCATCTCGAGTTTCCTCGCGCAGTCGATGCTCACGACGATTCTCGCCTCGCTCGCGCTGAATCTCTGCTTCGCGTTTGCCGGCGGGCTGTTCGCAGTGCGCACCGTGCCGAAGTTCGGCGCGTGGAAGCTGACGGTCGTCGGCTACGCGTTCCAGCTCGTGGCGCTGGTCGGGCTGGCGGTGGTCGGCAAACCAGCGACGGGTGCGCAGGTCGTCATCGCGATCGCGCTGCTCGCCGCTTTCCTGCTCGGGCAAGGCGTCGGGCCGGGCTCGCACAGCATGACGTTCGCCTCGCTGAGCTATCCGACGTCGCTGCGCGGCGTGGGTGTCGGCTTCAATCAGACGTTGATGCGCGCCAGTTCGACCGTTTCGCTCTTCTTGTTTCCGGTGCTGTCGGCGGCGCTCGGAACGAAAGTGTTCTGGATCATCGCGGTGGCGCCGCTCGCCGGGCTTGTCGCGCTGATGGCGGTGCGCTGGGAACCGTCGGGCTATGACGTGGACGCCGAAGACTTCGAGGGACAACGCGTCGAGTAACGGGCTCGGAGCAATCTGGCTATGAAAAAGCGGTGCGACCGGGAACGGCCGCGCCGTTTTTTTTAGCGCATCGATGCATCGGCCAACCGCGTTAGCTTCAAGGGACAACGCGCCCATAGATGGCGATGCGCTGGGAACCGTCGGGCTATAACGTGGACGCCGAACACTTCGAGGGACAACGCGTCGAGTGACGCGTTCGGAGCAATCTGGCCGTTAAGAAGCGGTGCGACCGGAAACGGCCGCGCCGCTTTTTTGTAATGCCTCGATGCATCGGCTGACCGCGTTAGCTTCGAGGGACAACGCGCCCATAGATGGCGGTGCGCTGGGAACCGTCGGGCTATGACGTGGACGCCGAAGATTTCGAGGGAGAACGCGTCGAGTAACGCGCTCGGAGCAATCCGGCCATAAGGAAGCGGTGCGCCCCGAAACGGCCGCGCCGCTTTTTTTTCGCGCCTCGATGCATCGGCCAACCGCGTTGGCGTCCGATATGGCGAACACCACGGGATAAATCCACATTCAACGAAGCGGTGCGCCCGAAAACGGCCGCGCCGCTTGATCGCCTCAGGAAAAACCCGCCTATCCCGAAAAATGCGATTCACCGACCGGCCGGTCGGTTTATAATCGGCGCACAGCGACTTTCCTACGAGCGAGTGTCCGCCATGTACACCCAATCTCTCGACCTCCCCGGCCAGCCGACCGCGCCCGACGCGCCCGTCGACGCCTCCGCGCAGCAGCAACGCTTCGACGCGGTCATGCAAGCCGACGGCAAAATCGAGCCGCAGGACTGGATGCCCGAGGCCTACCGCAAAACGCTCATCCGGCAGATTTCGCAGCACGCGCATTCGGAAATCATCGGCATGCAGCCGGAGGGCAACTGGATCAGCCGCGCGCCGAGTCTCAAGCGCAAGGCGATTCTGCTCGCGAAGGTGCAGGACGAAGGCGGCCACGGCCTCTATCTATATAGCGCCGCCGAAACGCTCGGCGTCTCGCGCGACCAACTCGTCGCCGCGCTGCACGCGGGCAAGGCCAAATATTCGAGCATTTTCAACTATCCGACGCCCACGTGGGCCGATGTCGGCGTGATCGGCTGGCTGGTCGACGGCGCCGCGATCATGAACCAGATTCCGCTCTGCCGCTGCACGTACGGACCGTACGCCCGCGCGATGATCCGCATCTGCAAAGAGGAGTCGTTTCACCAACGCCAAGGTTTCGACGCGCTGCTCGCCATGATGAAAGGCACGCAGGCGCAGAAGGACCTCGTGCAGCAGGCGGTGAACCGCTGGTGGTGGCCGGTGCTGATGATGTTCGGCCCGAGCGACAAGGATTCGATCCACAGCGGGCAGTCGTTCGCGTGGGGCATCAAGCGCATTTCGAACGACGACCTGCGCCAGAAGTTCGTGGATGCCACCGTCGAGCAGGCCAAGATTCTCGGCGTCACGCTGCCCGATCCCGACCTCAAGTGGAACGCGGCGCGCGGCGCGCACGACTACGGCGAGATCGACTGGGAAGAATTCTGGCGCGTCGTCAACGGCGACGGTCCGTGCAACAAAGAGCGTCTCGCCACGCGCGTGAAGGCGCACGACGAGGGCGCTTGGGTCCGCGAAGCCGCGCTCGCCTACGCCGAAAAACAGAAGGCGCGCGCGCACAAGCAAGCCGCCTGAACGGGAGACATCGAATATGAGCAAGGAATGGCCGATCTGGGAAGTCTTCGTGCGCAGCAAGCAGGGACTGGATCACAAGCATTGCGGCAGCCTGCACGCCGCCGACGCCGCGACCGCGCTGCGCATGGCGCGCGACGTCTACACGCGGCGCCAGGAAGGCGTGAGCATTTGGGTTGTGCCGTCGTCGGCAATCACGGCGTCCGACCCGGCGGACAAGGGCGAATTCTTCGAACCGGCAGGCGACAAGATCTACCGGCATCCGACGTTTTTCGTGCTGCCCGACGAAATCAACCATATGTGAGCGCGCGACATGAGCACCGAACACCTCGCTTATGTGCTGCGCCTCGCCGATAACGCGCTGATTCTCGGTCAGCGCAACGCCGAATGGTGCAGCCACGGGCCCGCGCTGGAAGAGGACATTGCGCTGGCGAACATCAGTCTCGATCTGATCGGGCAGGCGCGGCTGCTGTATTCGCATGCGGCGACGCTCGAGTCGGCGTTGACGGGCGAGGCGAAGACCGAAGACGACTACGCGTATTTCCGCACGGAACGCGAATTCGCGAACTACACGCTGGTGGAGTTGCCGCACTTCGGCCCGCTCGCGGGCACGGCGCGCACCGAGCGCGATTACGCCGTGACGATCGTGCGCAACTTCCTGTACTCGGCTTTCATGGCCCACGTCTGGACTGCGCTTCAGGCTTCGTCGGACACGCAGCTCGCGGCGATCGCGGCGAAGTCGATCAAGGAAACGCGGTATCACGTGCATCACGCCCGCGACTGGCTCGTGCGTTTCGGCGACGGCACCGAGGAATCGCATCGCCGGGCGCAAGCGGCGCTCGACTATCTGATGCCGTACACGCGCGAGTTCTTTCACCCGGACGCGATCGAGCGCGCAGTGGCCGAAGCCGGCATCGCGCCGCTCGCGAGCGATTTCGAAGCCGTCTGGCGCGACGACGTGCAAGCCGCGCTCGACGAAGCCACGCTGCAAGCGCCCGCCGAGGTCAAGCACGTCAGCACGGGCAAGCTCGGCGAGCATTCCGAGCACATGGGCTATTTGCTCGCGGAAATGCAAAGCCTCGCGCGGCAGCATCCGGGCGCGAGCTGGTAATCATGGACGCGACGATAGAACGCGCGTGGTCCGTGCTTGAAGCCGTGCCGGACCCGGAAATTCCGGTGGTGTCGATCCGCGAACTCGGCATTCTGCGCGACGTGCGCCACGGCGACGACGGCGTGCTCGAAGTCGTCATCACGCCGACGTACTCCGGCTGCCCAGCGATGTCGCAGATCGCTGAGGACATCGCCGAGGCTATCGAGCGCGCGCAACTCGGCGCGCATCGCGTGGAAACGGTGCTCGCGCCGGCCTGGACCACCGACTGGATCACGGACGAAGCGCGCGACAAGCTGCGCCGCTACGGCATCGCGCCGCCGGCAGGCGCGTGCAGCAGCACGGAAAAGCCGATGCGGTTCGTGCCGTACAAGAAGGAAGTCATCGCCTGTCCGCGCTGCGGCTCCACGCACACGGAGACGCTCGCGCAATTCGGCTCGACGGCGTGCAAGGCGCTCTATCGCTGCCTCGATTGCCGCGAGCCGTTCGATTACTTCAAGCCGTACTGACCTCTCCACGACACGACTCTTATGGCGACTCCGCAATTTCACCCGCTGCGTATCCGCGACGTGCGCCCCGAGACGGCCGACGCGGTCACCGTGTCCTTCGACGTGCCACCGGAACTGCGCGACGCGTTTCGTTTCACGCAGGGCCAGTTCGTGACGCTGAAGACGCATATCGACGGCGAAGAAACGCGCCGCTCGTATTCCATCTGCGTCGGCGTGACAGATTACGACCGCGACGGCGAACTGCGCATCGGCATCAAGCGCGTGCGCGGCGGGCGCTTCTCGAACTTTGCGTTCGACACGCTCAAGCCCGGCCACGAAATCGACGTGATGACGCCCGACGGCCGCTTCTTCACGCATCTGAACGCGGATCATGCGAAGCATTATGTCGCGTTTTCCGGCGGCTCGGGCATCACGCCGGTGCTGGCGATCATCAAGACCACGCTCGACATGGAGCCGACGAGCCGCTTCACGCTCGTCTACGGCAACCGCAGCGTGGACGCGATCATGTTCGCCGAGGAACTGGAAGACCTGAAGAACCGCTACATGAGCCGGTTCTCGCTGTATCACGTGTTGTCCGACGATTTGCAGGACGTCGAGCTTTTTAACGGCGTGCTCGACAAGGCCAAGTGCAAGGCGTTTCTCGAATCGCTCCTGCCGCCCGGCGAAATCGACGAAGCGTTCATTTGCGGCCCCGGCCCGATGATGGACGCCGCCGAAGCCGCGCTGAAGGAAGCGGGCGTCGCGCCGGAGCGCATTCACGTCGAACGGTTCGGCACGCCGTTGCCGCAGGCGGGCGCGCCGCAAATCGAGATCACCGAGAACACGCCTGCGGCCGATCTGGAACTTGTCATCGACGGGAAAAAGCGCAAGCTGCGGCTGCCGTATGAAGGCGTGAGCGTGCTCGACGTCGGCCTGAAAGCGGGACTCGCGCTGCCGTACGCGTGCAAGGGCGGCGTCTGCTGCACGTGTCGCGCGAAAGTGCTGGAAGGCGAAGTCAAAATGGACAAGAACTACACGCTGGAGCAGCACGAAATCGACGACGGCTTCGTGCTGACGTGCCAGTGTCATCCGGTGAGCGAGCGCGTGGTCGTGAGTTTCGACGAACGCTGATTCCGCGCGGCAACCCACACCGGCGCGTTCCCGGATTGGCTAAACTGGGGATCGCTCCTCCCGAGCGGTCCTTCGTCTTTCCGGCAAGCCGACACCATGAATACGATTCACGTCACCAATGGCGACTGCGCGGCCGACGCTCTCACCAATGCGCTGCGGCTCGCCGAACGCACGGAACAGGTGATCGCGCTGCGCGACGATCTCGCTGTCGGGCCGTTGCAGGACATCGACGAATCGCCTGTCGCGCGCGCGGCGTTCTGGCGTCAGGTGTCCAACACGCCTGCCGATATCGAAGATCAATTGCAGAGCCAGCTTGCGCTGCTCGGACGGCTTGCGCGCGGCGACGGACAGGTCGTCGTCTGGCACGGCCAAAGCGCGGCGGATCAACTCACGCTTCGGCGCGTGGCGTACTTCCTGCGCAATGCGCCGCAGCGCCTGAACGAAGCGAAACTGACCTTCGACGACCTCGCCATCGAAGCGCCGGACGCGCATGCCGAAACCGTGCGCCGGGCGGACCGGGCGACGTCCGTCGGCATGTTTTCGCCGCGGCAACTACTCGCGAAGCTGCCGACAGCCGCGCCTATCTCCGTGCTGCGCATCAGCCGGCTCGCGCTCGAATGGCAGGAGGCGAAGCATTCCAGCGCGGAAAACCGTCGCCTGCGCGACAACATGCTGGTGTCCGGAACGTGGCTGGATGTCGATGAAACGCTGCTCGAACTCGCCACGTCCGATTGGCAGCCGGCAACGCGCATCGCCGCGGGCGCGATGGCGCGGCGCTTCGATTTTCTGGTGAGCGATTCCGTCGCGTTCTGGCGCTGTCGGGAACTGGTCACGGCGGGCCGGCTTAAAATACGCGGCACGCCGTCGGATATGGCTCACGCCGAATTGCGACGCTCATCGACTCAAGCCGAATAAGCCGAAAGAACGCTTCCGACACATGGCCCGCACCAAAGCGCCTGACCACGACACGCAACGCGAACAGATTCTCGAACTCGCCGCCGCCAAATTCGCGCAGACCAGCTATCCGAGCACGTCGATGTCGGACCTCGCCGCCGCGAGCGGCACCTCGAAGGCGCGGCTCTATCACTACTACGAGAGCAAGGAAGCGATCCTCTTCGACCTGCTCGACCGCTACACGAAGCGGCTCATGCTGATCATCGCGGAAGTGGAAGGCGCGAGCCAGCGGCGCGGCCTGGGCGAGCGCGAAGCCTTCGCGGAGCTCGTGCGCGCGTTTCTCGCGGAATACGAGACGTCGCATAGCCGGCACGTGGCGCTACTGAACGACGTGAAGTATCTCGAAGACGCGCAGCGCGAAGTGGTCCTCGACCGTCAGCGGGATATCGTCGCGGCGTTCACGCGCCAACTCGCCCGGGCCTATCCGAAGCGCGTGACAAAAGAGAACCAGACCGCGCTCACGATGATGGTCTTCGGCATGATCAACTGGACGTTCACCTGGCTGAAGCCGGGCGGCAAGCTCGGCTATCGCGATTTCGCCGAACAGGTCGTCGAGATGATCGAGCACGGACTCGCCGCCGATTAAGCCTGTGCTGCGCTGCGTCACTCTGTCCGCTGCCATCTAACCGCCTGATTCTGCGGACAAAAAGGCAAACCTAGAACGCCTCCTCCACTACTTTTAAGGGTTTTCCCGTACGCGTTTTCCTTGGAAGGGATAAAATTCGTTTTGCTTTGCAGCATACGAACAAGGAGAACACCGTGGAACTGACCTTCAACCGCACCGCGCCGCAGATTGCCGCCGCCGCTGATCGGCCGCTGCCGGACGCCGCGCGCTTGCCGGTTCTCGTTCGCGAGTTGTCCTCCGCCGATCGTGAGCGCCTGCTTACCCATTTCCTCGCGCTTGACGAAGACGACCGCCTGCTCCGCTTCGGGCAGATCGTGCCGGACCACGTCATCGAAAACTACGTTCAGAACCTGAACTTCACGAACGACACGGTGTTCGGCGTGTTCGGCAATTCGCTGGAACTGCTCGGCGTCGGTCATCTGGCGTATCTGCCGGCGGAAGGCGAGAAGCGCACTGCCGAATTCGGCGTCTCGGTGCTCGAAAGCGCGCGCGGTCGCGGCATCGGCAGCAAGCTGTTCGAGCGCGCCGCCATGCGCAGCCGCAATACGCAGGTTTCCGTGCTGTACATGCACTGCCTGTCGCGCAACGCGCGGATGATGCACATCGCGCGCAAATCGGGCATGAAGATCGAATACGCCTACGGCGAAGCTGACGCGTATCTCTCGCTGCCGCCTGCGGATCAGACGAGCATCATGGCGGAAATGCTGCAAGAGCAAGCCGCCGTGTTCGACTACGCGATCAAGCGCCAGGCGCATCGCGCGTCGCAGGTGTTCCGGGCGTTCATGCCGACGGCCAACGCGGCCTGAGTTCATCGGCAGCGCGGTTGGCGCCGCGAGCGACACCATGCGAAGGGCGGCTCAGGCCGCCCTTTTCGTTGTCCGGATGCGCTCAACGCAGCGGCAACGCGGTCGTCTCCTTGATGCGCTCCAGCGAGAAACTCGAACGCACGTCGATCACCGAAGGGTGATGCAGCAGTTGATCCTGCACGAAGCGCGAGAAGTGGTCCATGTCGCGCACCTGCACGCGCAGCAGGAAATCCATCTCTCCGGTCATCGCGTCGCAGGCCACCACTTCCGGCCACGACCGCACGGCTTCGCGGAAAAGATCGCCGTGCGTCGGGGGATTCGGCGTGCCGGCCGACGCGGGCATGCCGCCGCGCTTCTCCAGCCGCACGTTCACATAAGCCAGCAAGCCGAGACCGAGCTTCTTCGCGTCCAGCAGCGCGACGTAGCCGCGAATCACGCCCGTCTCCTCCAGCCGCCGGATTCGCCGCAAACACGGACTCGGCGAAAGATTCACGCGATCCGCGATCTCCTGATTCGACAGGCGCCCGTTTTCCTGAAGAATCGCGAGGATTCTTCGGTCGATCGTATCGAGTTCGGGCTCGGCCATTTTCGGTCTCCATTCGGCGAATCGGTGGCAGTTTCGTGCGCCATCTTAGGAACGCGCGATTTCTTTCGCAAGTTTTTGCCGCCGTTCGCTGGCTAAACTTCTCTCCACGTCGCGGCAAAGCGCCGCATAGAAAACGGGAGACACGCATGAGCGCTACCACCTGGGAGAACCCCGTCGGCACCGACGGCTTCGAATTCATCGAATACACCGCGCCGGATCCGGTGGCGCTCGGCAAGCTATTCGAGCAGATGGGCTTCACGGCGATCGCGCGGCATCGGCACAAGAACGTGACGCTGTACCGGCAGGGCGAGATCAACTTCATCGTGAATGCGGAGCCGGATTCGTTCGCGCAACGTTTCGCGCGCCTGCATGGACCGTCGATCTGCGCGATCGCGTTTCGCGTCGCGGACGCGGCGAAAGCGTACAAGCGCGCGCTCGAACTCGGCGCGTGGGGCTTCGACAACAAGACCGGCCCGATGGAACTGAACATTCCGGCGATCAAGGGCATCGGTGATTCGCTGATCTATTTCGTGGATCGCTGGCGCGGCAAAAACGGCGCAGAGCCGGGCAGCATCGGCGATATCAGCATTTACGACGTCGACTTCGAGCCGATTCCCGGCGCGAATCCGAATCCGGTCGGCCACGGACTGACCTACATCGACCATTTGACGCACAACGTACATCGCGGCCGGATGATCGAATGGGCTGAGTTCTACGAGCGCCTCTTCAATTTCCGCGAGGTGCGCTATTTCGATATCGAAGGCAAGGTGACGGCGGTGAAGTCGAAAGCGATGACCTCGCCGTGCGGCAAGATTCGCATTCCGATCAATGAAGAAGGCTCGGAAAACGCCGGCCAGATTCAGGAATATCTCGACGCATATCGCGGCGAAGGCATTCAGCACATCGCGCTCGGCACGGACAACATTTACGAGACGGTCGACGGCCTGCGCGCGTCGAACATTGCGCTGCTGGACACCATCGACACGTATTACGAACTCGTCGACCGGCGCGTGCCGAATCACGGCGAATCGGTCGCGGAACTGAAAAAGCGCAAGATCTTGATCGACGGCGTGCGCGACGAAATCCTGCTGCAAATCTTCACGGAGAATCAGATCGGCCCGATCTTCTTCGAGATCATTCAGCGCAAGGGCAATCAGGGCTTCGGCGAGGGCAACTTCAAGGCGCTGTTCGAATCCATCGAACTGGATCAGATGCGGCGCGGTGTGTTGAAGGACACGAGCGCCTAACAACCGAAAAGGCGCAAAAAAGGGACATGAACGCAGCGTTCATGTCCCTTTCGTTTCCTAGCGATGCTTTCAGGCGGCGTTCTCGTCGTTGCTGCGCTCGGAGTCGCGGCGCTCGCTGCCGCGCATCTGCGGCGTCTGCGTGCGCACTTGCGCGACGGGCGGAACCGACGTGGCCCCGAACGGCGTGCCGTTCGCCCGCGCGCCGCCCATCGGCGCGCTGATCGCGAAAAAGGCCGCCGAGACCATCAGGAAACTCTGGATGTGGCGTTGCTTCATTCTTTTCTCCTTCTGACTGCGTGTGTACGGCTGCCCGCCGTTCCGCGCTCTCGAAAACCGTGCGCGCGAAACTGCGCAAGCGCCCGTTTAGACAGGGCCACGACCGTGGGTTCCGCGCATCGGTCACATTTACACCCTGTAACAAACGTCTCGACGTTCCCCGCCGCGCTTCAACGTTTTGACGCAAACTGGTGCTAAGTGAGGATTTTTTAACGGGTTTGTACCACTGTCTCGAAAGCGCGGGCATCGGCAAACTTGAAGTCCCGGCCTGCGCGTTCACAAGACGCAACGGCCCGAATCATGCTTTGGCGATCCCAAACTCGGGTGGAGGAGCACACAGAATGAACGCCCCGCTAGACGCAGAACAAAGAGCTTCGCTAGAAGCCGCGCTGAAATCCGTCACGCTCGACGACAAATACACCCTCGAACGCGGCCGCGCGTACATGAGCGGCATCCAGGCGCTGGTTCGCCTGCCGATGCTCCAACAAGAACGCGACAGAGCCGCAGGTCTCAACACCGCCGGGTTCATCTCCGGCTATCGCGGTTCTCCCCTCGGTGGTCTCGACCAGTCGCTCTGGAAGGCGAAGAAGTATCTCGCCGCGCATCAGGTCGTGTTTCAGCCGGGCGTGAACGAAGATCTCGCGGCCACCGCCGTCTGGGGATCGCAGCAAGTCAACCTCTACCCGAGCGCGAAGTACGACGGCGTCTTTTCGATGTGGTACGGGAAAGGCCCCGGCGTCGACCGTTCCGCCGATGTCTTCAAGCACGGCAATTCGGCCGGATCGTCGCAGCACGGCGGCGTGCTCGTGCTCGCCGGCGACGATCACGCGGCGAAGTCATCGACGCTCGCGCACCAGTCCGAGCACATCTTCAAGGCGTGTGGGCTGCCGGTGCTGTTTCCGTCGAACGTGCAGGAATATCTCGACTTCGGCCTGCACGGCTGGGCGATGAGCCGCTACTCGGGCCTCTGGGTCGCGATGAAATGCGTGACCGACGTGGTGGAATCGTCGGCGTCGGTGGATATTGACCCGCATCGCACGCAAATCGTGATTCCGACCGATTTCGCGATGCCCGACGGCGGCCTGAACATCCGCTGGCCCGATACGCCGCTCGTGCAGGAAGCGCGTCTGCTCGACTACAAGTGGTACGCCGCGCTTGCCTACGTGCGCGCGAACAAGCTGGATCGCATCGAGATCGATGCGCCGCACGCGCGCTTCGGCATCATGACGGGCGGCAAGGCGTACCTCGACGTGCGTCAGGCGCTGACCGATCTCGGCCTCGACGATGAAACGTGCGCGCAGATCGGCATTCGGCTGTACAAGGTCGGCTGCGTGTGGCCGCTGGAAGCGCAAGGCGCGCAGGAATTCGCGCGCGGCCTCAAGGAAATTCTGGTCGTCGAAGAGAAGCGCCAGATTCTCGAATACGCGATCAAGGAAGAACTGTACAACTGGCCGGATGCGCAGCGTCCGCGCGTCTTCGGCAAGTTCGACGAAAAAGACGGCGCGGGCGGCGAATGGTCCGTGCCGATGGGCAACTGGCTGCTGCCCGCGCACTACGAGCTTTCACCCGCGATCATCGCGAAGGCCATTGCCGCGCGGCTCGCGAAGTTCGACCTGCCCGCCGACGTGCGCGCGCGCATTGCGGCGCGCATCGCCGTGATCGAGGCGAAGGAAAAGGCGCTCGCGCGGCCGCGCGTCGAAGCGGAGCGCAAGCCGTGGTTCTGCTCCGGCTGTCCGCACAACACGTCGACGAACGTGCCGGAAGGATCGCGTGCGATGGCGGGCATCGGCTGTCACTACATGACGGTCTGGATGGACCGCAACACGAGCACATTCAGCCAGATGGGCGGCGAAGGCGTGGCGTGGGTCGGGCAAGCGCCGTTCACCAACGACAAGCACGTGTTCGCCAATCTCGGCGACGGCACGTACTTCCACTCCGGCCTGCTCGCCATTCGCGCGGCGATCGCGTCGAAGGTCAACATCACGTACAAGATTCTGTACAACGACGCCGTCGCGATGACGGGCGGCCAGCCGGTCGATGGCGTGCTGACCGTGCCGCAGATCACGCATCAGCTCGCGGCGGAAGGCGCGGCGAAGATCGTCATCGTCACGGATCAGCCGGAAAAATACACGCCGGACGTCGGCCTCGCGCCGGGCATCGACGTGCATCATCGCGACCAGCTGGACGACATTCAGCGCCAGTTGCGCGAGATTCCCGGCACGTCCATCTTGATCTACGACCAGACTTGCGCCACCGAAAAGCGCCGCCGCAGAAAGCGCGGCGCGTATCCGGACCCGGCGAAGCGCGTTGTCATCAACGAGGCCGTGTGCGAAGGCTGCGGCGATTGCTCGGTGAAGTCGAACTGTCTGTCGGTCGAGCCGCTCGACACCGAATACGGCACGAAGCGGCAGATCAACCAGTCTACGTGCAACAAGGACTTCTCTTGCCTGAACGGCTTCTGCCCGAGCTTCGTGACCGTGGAAGGCGGCCAGTTGAAGAAGCCGAAGGCGACGAGCGTGGCCGGCGATGCGATGCCGCCCGTCCCGACGCCGGAGTTGCCCGACATCGGCCGGCCGTACGGCGTGCTGGTGACGGGCGTCGGCGGAACGGGCGTGGTGACGATTGGCGCGCTGCTCGGCATGGCGGCGCATCTGGAGCAAAAGGGCGTCACCGTGCTGGACGTGACCGGCCTCGCGCAGAAGGGCGGCGCCGTGATGAGCCACGTGCAGATCGCCAACCGCCCGACCGACATTCACGCGACGCGCATCGCGATGGGCGAGGCGGATCTCGTCATCGGCTGCGATGCGATCGTCACGGCAAGCGACGAATGCGGCTCGCGGATGCAGCCGGGTCGCACGCGCGTGGTCGTGAACAGCGCGCAGACGCCGACCGCCGCGTTCATCAAGGATCCGAATTGGCGCTTCCCGGGCGCGAGCGCGGAAGCCGATATTCGCGCGGCCGCGGGCGAGCATGTCGCGCTCGTCGATGCGAACCGCTTCGCCGTCGCGCTGATGGGCGATGCCATCTACACGAATCCGTTCGTGCTCGGCTATGCGTGGCAGATGGGCTGGGTGCCGCTGCGGCATGAGTCGATCGTGCGCGCCATCGAGCTGAACGCGGTGCAGGTCGAGAAGAATCTCGCCGCGTTCGAATGGGGCCGCCGCGCCGCGCACGATCTCCCGGCTGTCACGCGGCTCGCGCAAGGGACGCAGGATGCGACGCCGAGCAAGGTCATCGCGCTGCATACGCCGAAGGCGCTGGATGCGCTGATCGACAAGCGCCTCGACTATCTCTCGAAGTATCAGAACGCCGCCTACGCCGCGCAGTATGGACGGCTCGTCGCGCAAGTGCGCGCGGCGGAGGCTGAGCTTGGCGTCGGCGACTATCTGCTGACCGAGGCCGTCGCCAAGAATCTGCACAAGCTGATGGCCTACAAGGACGAGTACGAAGTCGCGCGTCTCTATGCCGATCCGGCGTTCATCGAAAAGGTGAAGAGCAGTTTCGAAGGCGACTGGAAGATCAAGATGCATCTGGCGCCGCCGTCTTTCTCGAAGAAGGACGCGCATGGGCATCTGGTGAAGAAGCAGTACGGTCCATGGATGATGTCCGCGATGCGCGTGCTCGCGCGGCTGAAGTTCCTGCGCGGCACGGCGCTCGACCCGTTCGGCCGCACGGAGGAGCGGAAGATGGAGCGCGCGTTGATCGGCGAGTATGAGGCGCTGATCAAGGAACTGATCGCTGGATTGACGCCGCAGAAGCTGCCGCTGGCGATCGAGCTCGCGAGCCTGCCTGATTCAATGCGCGGTTATGGGCATATCAAGGAGAACAACGTCAAGGCGGCGAAGGTGAAGTGGGAAAAGCTGCTGGCGCGGTGGCGTTCCAATGAAGGTGGGGAGAAGCGGCAGGTGGCTTGAATCTCGCCGCTTCACGCTCGAAGGCGGTTCGCGAAAGCGAATCGCCTTTTTTATTTCGATGCGTTCGCGCTGCCGAACATGGTGTCGATGAATCGGAAGGCTTCGTCGAGGCCGACTCGCTCGAACGGCGCTGCGTGATGCGCGTACAGCAACGGCGTTCCCAAACGATGAATCAACCTCACGTCCAGGCGAAACAGCGTACCGATCGGATACTGCGCACGCATGCTTTTGCTGCATTCGACGCGCAGGTCGGTGCTCAACCCTTGACCTGCTAGCGGACGCACGCGCACGGGTGACGCCGAGTTCTCGCGCCGCGCACGGAACGTTTCAACGATGATCTCCAACGACTGCTCCATTCTTTGATTCGTATCCCCAATTGAATCACGGGAGAGACCGTAGAGATTCGACCGTTCAAAATAAGACGCCATCGAAAAAAAAACGGCGATCCAGTCTCCCGAATCGCCGTCCATTACTTCTACGCTAAACCCGCGTTACTTCGCCTTCATCACGCTGGCATTCGCACTCGCCACCGCCGTCATATTGATGATGCGCCGCACGGTCGCCGCCGGCGTCAGAATATGAACCGGCTTCGAAGCGCCGAGCAGGAACGGCCCGACAGTCACGCCCTCGCCGCTCACCATCTTCAGCAAGTTGTACGTGATATTCGCCGCTTCCACGTTCGGCATGATGAGCAGATTCGCTTCGCCGGAAAGCGTCGTGCCGGGGAACGCCGCCTTACGCACGGTTTCCGACAAAGCCGCATCGCCGTGCATTTCGCCATCGACTTCGAGATCCGGCGCGCGTTCCGCGATCAGCTTGCGCGCTTCCGCCATGCGCTTGCTCGATGCGCTCGGCACGCTGCCGAAGTTCGAGTTCGACACCAGCGCCACCTTCGGCTGAATGCCGAATCGCTCGATTTCGCGCGCCGCCAGAATCGTCATGTCGGCGAGTTGCTCGGGCGTCGGCAATTCGTTGACGTACGTGTCGCTGATGAAGATATTGCGTCCTTGCAGCATCAGCAGATTCATCGCCGCGAAGTTGTCCGCGCCTTCCGCCTTGCCGAGCACCTGATCGATGAACTTCAGGTGATCCTGATACGTGTCGATGAGACCGCAGATCATGCCGTCCGCATCGCCCGTATGAACGAGGATTGCGCCGATCAGCGTGTTGAACTTGCGCAGCGCCGCCTTCGCGCTTTCCGGCGTCACGCCCTGACGCGCGGCGATCTCGTGATACGCCTGCCAGCTCTTCTGATAGCGCGGATCGTCTTCCGGATTCACGATCTCGAAATCGACGCCCGGCTTCAGCTTCGAGCCCATCTTCTGCAGCCGCATTTCGACGACCGCCGGCCGCCCGATGATGATCGGCTTCGCGATCTTCTCCAGCAGCACGAACTGCGCGGCGCGCAGCACGCGCTCGTCCTCGCCTTCCGCAAACGCGATGCGCGCCGGCGCGGCCTTCGCCGCCGCGAACACCGGGCGCATCACCATGCCGGTGCGGTACACGGTCGCGCCGAGCGTCTCGCGATACGCGTCCATGTCCTGAATCGGGCGCGTGGCGACGCCGGAATCGATCGCGGCTTGCGCGACAGCCGGCGCAATCTTGATGATGAGACGCGGATCGAACGGCTTCGGAATCAGATACTCCGGACCGAATTCGAGCGAGTGGCCTTCGTACGCCTTTGCGACTTCATCGCCCTGATCGGTTTCTTCGGCCAGTTCCGCGATCGCGCGCACGCACGCGAGCTTCATCTCTTCCGTGATGGTCGTCGCGCCGACGTCGAGCGCGCCACGGAAGATGAACGGGAAGCACAGCACGTTGTTGACCTGGTTCGGATAGTCCGAACGGCCCGTCGCGATGATGCAGTCCGGGCGCACCTTCTTCGCCTCTTCCGGCCGGATTTCCGGCTCGGGATTCGCCAGCGCGAGAATCAGCGGTTTGTCGGCCATGGTCGCGACCATTTCCGGCTTGAGCACGCCCGCGCTCGAACAGCCGAGGAACACGTCGCAGCCGTGCATCGCGTCGCCGAGCGTGCGCGCGTCGGTGCTCGCCTGATACCGCTCCTTCGACGCATCTAGATTGCCGCGCCCTTCGTAAATCACGCCCTTCGAGTCGACGACGATCGTGTTCGACTTCTTCAGGCCGAGATCGATGAGCAGGTCCAGACACGCGATCGCCGCCGCGCCCGCGCCCGAGCAGACCAGCTTCACGTTGTCGAGCGTCTTGCCGACCACTTTCAGGCCGTTGAGAATGGCCGCGGACGCGATGATCGCCGTACCGTGCTGATCGTCATGGAAGACGGGAATCTTCATGCGCTCGCGCAGCTTCTTTTCGATGTAGAAGCATTCCGGCGCCTTGATGTCTTCCAGATTGATGCCGCCGAGCGTCGGTTCGAGCATCGCGATGGCGTCGACGAGCTTGTCCGGGTCGGTCTCGTTCAGTTCGATGTCGAACACGTCGATGCCCGCGAACTTCTTGAACAGGCACCCTTTGCCTTCCATGACCGGCTTGGCCGCGAGCGGTCCGATGTTGCCGAGGCCGAGCACGGCCGTGCCGTTCGTCACCACGCCGACGAGGTTTGCGCGCGACGTGTACTTCTGCGCGTCGAGCGGTTCGTCGTAGATCGCCATGCACGCAGCCGCGACGCCCGGCGAATACGCGAGCGACAAGTCGAGCTGGTTGGAGAGCGGTTTGGTCGGCGTGACGGAAATCTTGCCGGGACGCGGATTCTGGTGATACGCGAGAGCGCTTTGCTTCAGTTGTTCGTCCATGATTAGCCTGAGACGTTAGAAATTTTTTGAACAGGGTTCACAGCCGGCGGCCGCTCGGCACTGTGGGCGGGATGTGAATCGATGGACCAATGTTGTTAGTCACCCGGCGCGTCGGATAGACGCAGCGTGCCGCCCGGCAGGGATGAAGCGGGCGAACGGAGCCTTGTTTTTGGCTGTTCAGTGTACACCGCGTATCCCAAATGGCGCGACGCAGCATTTCATGCGGAAGCGTTGCTGGGCGTGCGTTTCGTCGGAAGAAGAGGCGCGCCGCGCCTTTCAGTCGAGTTCCGCGCCGCGCTTTTCGGGGATCAGAAAGAGGGTCGCGGCGACATCCAGCAGATAGATGCTGGCGAGAAACGCGAGCGCCACCGCGAACGTATAGCGCGCCGCGAGCGCGCCCACCACGACCGGCCCGAGTCCGCCGACCGCCCGCCCGATGTTGAACAGCACGTTCTGCGCAGTGGCGCGCGCTTCGGTCGGATAGATCTCGGAAATCAGCGCGCCGTAGCCGCCGATCATCCCGTTGACGAACACGCCCATCGCCGCGCCGCCGATCAGGAGCGCGGCCGGGCTCGTCAGATTCGAATAGACGAAGACCATGGCGACCGCGCCGATCTGATACGCGAGAAACGCGGGCTTGCGTCCGAAGCGATCGGCCGCGATGCCGAACAGCCAGATGCCGAGCGCCATGCCGAGCACGGTCGCGGCCGTCCAGACGCCGGACTTCGTGAGCGAATAGCCGAACGTTTTCGACAGATAGCTCGGGAGCCAGATCATTAGCCCGTAATAACCGAAGTTCTGCACCGAGCACAGCACGATCACGCCGAGGCTCGCGCGCGCGGTCCGCGCATTGTTGAACAGGCGCTTCAGCGGCAACTTGCGCGCGGGGTTTTCGGTGCGGCGCGCGGTGAAAAGCGCAGGTTCGGCCACGCGCCGCCGCACCAGAAAAGAGACGACGGCCGGCAGCAAGCCGACGGCGAACATGCCGCGCCAGCCGATCATCGGCAGAAGTAGCGGCGTGAGGAGCGCTGCGGCGAGCACGCCGAGCTGCCAGCCGAGCCCGACATACGACGACACGCGTGCCCGCTGTCGCGCGGGCCACGCTTCCGCGACGAGCGCCATGCCGATGCCGAACTCGCCGCCCAGCCCGACGCCCGCCATCGTGCGATAGAACAGCAAGTCGCCGTATCCGCGTGCGAGCGCGCAGAGGCCCGTGAAGACGGCGAACACCAGAATGGTCCACGTGAGCATGCGCACGCGCCCGAAGTAGTCCGACAGCACGCCGAACACGACGCCGCCCGCCACCGCGCCCGCGAGCGTCCACGTGACGAGCGCGCCGGATTGCGCGGGCGTCAGGTGCAAGTCGGCAGCGATCGCGGGAAGCATGAAGCCGAGAATCAGCAGGTCGAAGCCGTCCATCGCGTAGCCGAGCACGGATGCGGCGAGCGCATGCCACGCGTGGCGAGGCGACGGAGCAGGCAAATCGGAAGAATCGGTCGGGCGGGAAGCGGGTCTCATCGCGAAAATGAATCGGAAGGCGCGGCGAGTGTACTGGCGAGCGGCCCGCCGTCACAACCGGAAAAAAGTCGCTCGGGACGCGTGCCGCCGCGCTGCTCGCCCCGCCGCGCAGGCTCGGGTAAAATCGCGGGTTAGCTGTGCATGGGACAACGCAGGCGCTTTCAGCGCCGGGTCCCGTCGACACGCGCGCAGAAAAACGCCGGACAGCCCTTCGAAAGACGGCTCGTCGGCGTCCGGTTCATGCGCCAGGGCCCTCGCGGCCGCCTTCCGCTTCCAGAAGCGCCACATCAGTCCAAGGATTCGCCCATGACAGGCTTCGATCGCCAGACGATCTCCGACACCACCGCCAAGATGCTGCTCGAAGTGCAGGCGGTGCACTTCAACGCGGAAAAACCGTTCATCTTCACGTCCGGCTGGGCGAGCCCGGTGTACATCGACTGCCGCAAGCTGATTTCGTATCCGCGCGTGCGTCGCGGCCTGATGGAAATGGCCGAAGCGACCATTCTGCGCGATGTCGGCTACGAGCAGATCGACGCCGTCGCGGGCGGCGAGACCGCCGGCATCCCGTTTGCCGCGTGGATCGCCGACCGTCTGATGGTGCCCATGCAGTACGTGCGCAAGAAGCCGAAGGGCTTCGGCCGCAACGCGCAGATCGAAGGTCTGCTGACTGAAGGCCAGCGCGTGCTGCTGGTCGAAGACCTGACCACGGACAGCCGCAGCAAGATCAACTTCATCAACGCGCTGCGCACGGCCGGCGCGACGGTGAACCACTGCTTCGTGCTCTTCCACTACAACATCTTCAAGGAGAGCGTGTCCGTTCTGAAGGACATCGACGTGGATCTCCACGCGCTCGCCACGTGGTGGGACGTGTTGCGGGTCGCGAAGGAACAGGGCTATTTCGAAACCAAGACGCTCGATGAAGTCGAGAAGTTTCTGCATGCGCCGGCCGAATGGTCGGCCGCGCACGGCGGCGCCACTGCCACGCCGCAATAATTAATCGTTGCTGTCAGGCGATTAAAACAAAAAGCCGCTGATTTGAGTCAGCGGCTTTTTTATTTTGGAAGATTGGCGTCTATAAGGATTTGGAATCCGGCAGCGGCGAATCTTCCAGTGTACCGTCGCCCGTATAGGCAGAGAGGTTCATTAATCCGTTGCTTTGCGCGTACTGGAATAACTCGGAATCTCGCTCGATGCCGAGTTTGCGCATTGCCGTGTTCTTCTGCGTGCTGATGGTCTTGATACTGCGCCGCAGTTGCCCCGCGATTTCCGTGATGGTCATGCCGGACACGAAAAGGCGCACCACTTCGAGTTCGCGCTTCGACAGAATGACGCCGCGCTGCTGCCCCGACGCGCCGATGCCCATGCTGTCGAGCGCCGCCTTCACCGACGGCCCGAGATATTCCTGCCCGCGCATCACATGCTGAATGGCCCAACCGATGTGGTTCATGTCGTCGGCCTTGTTGATGATCGACACGACGCCGACTTCGCGCAAACGTTTGAGCAAAGCCGGATTTTCGAGCATGGTCAGCACGACGAGCCGCACTTTCGGAAACTGGCGGCCGATGTAGCCGAGGAGCGGCATGCCGTCGCCGTATGAACCGCCGGGCATGGCGAGATCCGTCACCAGCACGTCGCACGGCGTTTTCTGCAATAGCTGGACGAGTTCGGTGGATTGACGCGCCTGGCCAACGACATCGACTTCCGGAAACTTGCTGAGCGCCTGCGCGGCGCCGAACAAAATCACAGGATGGTCGTCTGCAATGATGACCTGAATTCGCTGGCTCATTTATTCTTCTCCCAAATCCGGTCGACTGACTGCCACGCGAATCAAGTTCAAATGGTTCATATGTTGATCTACGAGTTTGAGTCTTCACCATCAGCCGCGCGCACAAAGAAAGACGACTGATTTCGCGCCATAGGTTTGGCCCAAGGATCAAGCTTTTAATGCTTTGTTGCAATGTTAAACTGCAACCTCCTACGAAGCGCATCACTGAGACAAAAAACATCGTTGCAGCCGGCGAAACGCTGCTATATGGGTTCCAGCCGCTGCCAGGAGTCAGCCATGCGCCTCGCATGTCGGATCGTGCGTTCCGGTCACGCTGTCGCTGCATTTACGCTCGGCGTCGCCAGCGCGGCGGCGCTGCTGTGTCATGCGCGCGGCGCGGCCGCGCAGGACGTCTTCTCCGTGACGAGCCCGGAACTGGCGCCGGGCAAGACCATCGGGCACGAACTGCTCTTCAACGATTCGGATTGCAAGGGCGGCAACCGCTCGCCGCAGCTTTCGTGGCGCGGCGCACCGGCGCAGACACGCAGCTTCGCCGTGACGATTCTCGATCCCGATGCGCCGGGGCGCGGCTGGTGGCACTGGGCCGTCGCCGGCATTCCGCCGACCGTGACGCACTTGCCGGCGAATGCGAGCGCCTCGGGCGCGCTGCGCAAGGTCGGCGCGGTCGAGGCGCGCAACGACTGGGACACGGACGGCTACGGCGGCCCCTGCCCGCCGCCCGGCAAGCCGCATCGCTACGTCGTGACCGTGTACGCGCTGAATAGCGACGACTTGCGCCTGCGTCAGGGCACGCCCGCGCTCATGTTCGATCACGAAATCCGCGCGACCGCCATCGCCAGCGCGCAACTGACCTTTTCCGTCGGACGATAGCCCCGCGCGATTGTTTCGCCGCGTGCATGTGAGCGTGCGGTAGCCCCGGTAGCACGGAAAACGGCTGCGCTAGACTGACTGCGTCCATGCGTCCAGGTTTCGGCCGCGCTGTGCGCCTTGCAGCGCCGCGAATAACGCATCCGGACACGACCGCCGCTCACCATGCAACACGCGCGTCGCTCGCGCGCGCCGCCACGCGCGGCTAGAGGGAATCATGCCGAACATCGTCATCGTCTATCACAGCGGCTACGGTCACACGAAGAAAGTCGCGGAAGCCGTGCTCGCCGGCGCAACCGACGCCGGCGCGAACGGCAAGCTGATGCCCGTCGGCGAGATGGACGACGCCGCCTGGGCCGAGCTCGAAGCCGCCGACGCCATCGTGTTCGGCGCGCCGACCTACATGGGCGGACCGTCCGCCGACTTCAAAAAATTCGCCGACGCCAGTTCCAAGCCCTGGTTCGAGCAGAAGTGGAAAGACAAGATCGCGGCGGGCTTCACCAACTCCGCGCACATGAACGGCGACAAGTTCCTGACCATTTCCTACTTCGTCACGCTGGCGATGCAGCACGGCATGATCTGGGTCGGCGCGGGCCTGATGCCGTCGAACACGAAAGCGGCCACGCGCAACGACCTGAACTTCGTCGGCGGCTTCACGGGCCTGCTCACGCAAGCGCCCGCGGATGCGTCGCCGGAAGAAGCGCCGCCGCCCGGTGATATCGAGACGGCGAAGACCTTCGGCGCGCGCATCGCCGCCGTCGCCGCGCGGTGGGCGGACCGTCCGGGCGCATCGGAAGCGGCGCCGGTCGCGTCGTGACGCGTCAGCGGCAGCCGCGCGGGGTTCGGCGGCTAGTCTCCTGATTCCGCGGACGCGCCCGTCCGGATCGACGATGCGTACGCTTCGCGTGCCACCGACCGTTACGAACCGGGCCGCGCCGGGGTAAAAATGCTGCGCTGCCCGGCTTCTCTCCTCAGTCTGCGAGCGTGCGCCGCTTCGATAACCCTGCTAATCCGCCAAGGACGTTGCCGTTGAATTCTGCGCAGGAATCGACATCAACCGGTCGCGAAATCGACTTAAAATGGCGGTTTTGCGGCGGCGCACGCGCGGCGGCCACGAACCAGCGAGATCGAGATGACCACGAAAGTATTTGTCGACGGACAGGAAGGCACCACCGGCCTGAAGATTTTCGAATATCTGTCGCAGCGCCGTGACATCGAAGTGCTGCGCATCGACGAGGCGAAGCGCAAGGATGTCGAGGAGCGTCGCCGCCTGATCAACGCGTCGGACGTGACGTTCCTGTGCCTGCCGGATGTCGCCTCACGCGAGTCGGTTTCGCTCGTGGAGCCGGGCAACGACCGGACCTGCGTGATCGACGCGAGCACCGCCTTCCGCACGCACGACGACTGGGCCTACGGCCTGCCCGAGCTTTCGCGCGCGCAGCGTGAACGGCTGCGCACGGCGAAGCGCATCGCGGTGCCGGGCTGCCACGCATCGGCGTTCGTGCTGTCCATGCAGCCGCTCGTCGCGGGCGGGCTCGTGCCGGCCGATTTCCACGCGCACGCTTATTCGATCACCGGCTACAGCGGCGGCGGCAAGAAGATGATCGCGGAATACGAAGCGGGCGACGACGTGCGCCTCAATAGCCCGCGCGCCTACGCGCTCGGCTTGACGCACAAGCATCTGCCGGAAATGTCCGTGCGCACCGGTTTGTCGCGCGCGCCGATTTTCACGCCGATCGTCGGACCGTTCCTGAAGGGTCTCGCGGTCACGACGTACTTCTCGCCCGACCAGCTCACGCGCGCCGCCAAGCCGCAGGACGTGCGCGACATGCTCGCCGAGTACTATGCGGGCGAGCCGTTCGTGCGCGTGATGCCGTTCGATGCGGACAGCAATCTGGACAACGGCTTCTTCGACGCCCAAGCCTGCAACGACACGAATCGCGTCGACGTCTTCGTGTTCGGCAACGACGAGCGGTTTGTCACCGTGACGCGGCTGGACAATTTGGGCAAAGGCGCGTCGGGCGCGGCGATTCAGTGCATGAACCTCGCCATCGGCGCCGACGAAACGACGGGGCTGGCGCGCTGAAGGCGTTGATTCAGACACCGTGTCGAGGACGAGCCGGCCTGCGGGCCGGCTTTTTCATGCGCCGCAACACGAAACCGACGGACGAAAAAAAGCCCGCCTAGGTCGGCGGGCTGAATCCATATCAGTGGAGACATGGAGGAGACAGGAACCACTATACCAAGAAATTTGGTGCGTTGCAACAAGCGTGCTTAGGGCTGAGTCATCGACAGGATGAATTGCAGTTGATCCGCCGAGATAGGTTTGACGAGGTGGATGTCGAAGCCCGCTTCCAGCGTCATATCGCGATGCTGCGGCTGGCCCCATCCGGTTAGCGCGACGAGCAGCATCGCGGCTCCATTCGGCGACTCGCGCAGCGCCCGCGCGGCGGCGAGGCCGTCGACGAGCGGCATGCCGAGATCGAGAATCACCACTTCGGGCGCGAACTGCGCGGCCACCTCCACGGCCTGCGCGCCGTTGGCGGCGAGCGCCACTTCGTGACCCATGCCGTTGAGCAGATTCGCGAGGCCGGCGAGCGCGTCGTCGTCGTCATCGGCTATCAGGATGCGCTTGGTCATGATGGCCTCACCGGTTGGCGGAGATTTCGAGCTTCAGCTTGTTGGAACCGGCTGATGCCGCCGTGATTTCCGTGCGCGCGCCGCGTGCACCGAGATAGAAATGCTGCCGCGCGGGCGAGTTTTGATCGTGCGTCGCGTCCGGCAGGCACGAGGCGATGTCCGCAGCCACGCCTTGCAGCGCGTCGGCGCTGGAGCCGGCGTGGGGCGTCCAGGTGCAGCGATAGTTCGCCTGCGAGGCGGCGCACTGCGCGTCGTCGCCGTAAGGCAACGCGAGCGGCCGGCCGTCGCTGGCCGTGAGCGAGGAGAATGTCGGCGATGCCGCGACGATGTGCTTGAGCGCATCGCAAGGGCTCGGCGTATCGTCGGCGCGGGCGGCGGTCGCGGTCGTCAGCACACCGCAATAAAGTGCGGCGAGCGCGACGCCTGAAATCTTCGCTTGCATCCGTGTCTCCTGTCGGCCGCAGTTAGGGCTTCAGCCCTTAGTGCGGTCTCATGCATCGCGGTCGGCCGCAGTTAGGGTTTTGCCCCTGGTGCGGTCCCATGCATCGCGGTCGGCTGCGCTTAGGGCTTTAGCCCTTCGTGCGGTCCCATGCATCGCGGTCGGCCGCACTTAGGGCTTTGGTCCTAGTGCGGCTCCATGCATCGCGGTCGGCTGCGCTTAGGGCTTTGGCCTTTGTGCTGCTTCATGCATCGCCGTCGGCCGCGTTGGGGGTTCGGCCTTTTTTGCAGCTCCGTGCATCCCGGTCGGGCGGCACTTAGAGCTTTCGCTTTTCGTGCTGCTTCATGCTTCGCGGTCGGCCGCAGTCAGGGTTGTAGTGCTTGGTTCGCGGTCGGCCGTACTTAGGCTTTAGCCTTCCGTGCAGCCCCATGCATCCCGTTCCGCCGTTTTCCGCAACTCAACTCCGTCCGAAACCAACGCCTCACAGTCCGCGCCTACGCACGCGCAGCGAGCCCATGCATCGCGGCTCTCGCAAACCGCGTGCGCCGCGGCTAACCCGTTAAGCGCAGACACGGCGTGCGCTGGAAAGCATCAGGCGCTTTCAGCGTCTCGGCATTTCCCAACGCGCGGTCTGCCGCCCGCTGCAGCGCGAACCTTATCGAAGTCCGCCCAAACTGCTCCGCCAAACACGAGCCTGCGAACGGTTTCGCCGCAAACATAAGACCGATGCCCGAGGCCACTATCCATCGCTCGCCTGCCCGCGTATGTTCGGCATCGAATCAAACTCCAACACAAATCGAGCAAACTGTGCGCCCGTTCGCTCGACGCTTCGAGCGCTAGCGCACATAACATCGGCGGTGAAGCTCAATGCCGCAGCAGCGCCATCATCGCGCCAAAGCCGACGAACAGGCCGCCCGTCAGCCGATTGAACGCCTGCGCGACCGCCGCGCTTTTCAGCTTCTCGCCGATGCGCGCGCCGAGGCCCGCATAGACCGTGAACCAGCTCACCTCGATCACCGCGAGCGTCGCGACGAGCACGGCGAACTGCGGCAGCACGGGCCGCGCCGCGTCGATGAATTGCGGCAGCAGCGCCGCCGCGAAGAGGATCGACTTCGGATTGCTGCCTGCAACGAGGAAGCCGTTGCGATAAAGCGCCGATGGCCCCGTCGACCGAGCACGCGCGCCGCCGCTTTCGTCGCGCACCTCGACCGCGCTCGCCTTCGCGCGCCAGCTCTTCACGCCGAGCCAGACAAGATACGCCGCGCCGGTGAGGCGCAGCGCATCGAAGAAACGCGGCCACGCCTCGAGAAACACGCCGAGCCCCGCCGCCGATACCGACAGCATCAAAACGAGCGCGCTCAGACTGTCGGCCATCGTCGCGACGGAGCGGCGCAGGCCGAAACGCGCGCCGTGCGTCATCACGAGCAGCATGTTGGGACCCGGAATCGCGGATATGACAAACACCGTGGCGACGAACATCCACCAGACATGCAGACTCATTGCGGTCTACCTAAGAAGAGCGGGACTGCGATTATGCCGCGTCTTCTCGTCTGGAAATCACTGTCCTGCGCGCCGCGCCGCCACTTGCCCCAGCACCGCGAAGTCCTTCTCGCCGTCGCCGTGAGCGAGGGCATCGACGAGGTTATCGCGCACCACGCTCGCCACGGGCAACGGCACGTTCACGGCTTCGCCGGCTGCAATCGCGAGGCGCACGTCCTTCAGCCCGAGACGCGCCTTGAAGAGCGCCGGTTCATAGCGGCGCTCCGCGATCATCTTCCCGTAGCCCTGGTACACCGGGCCCGGAAACAGCGAGTTCGTGATGACATCGAGGAAGGTCTGCGCCTCGATGCCGTGTCCCGTGACGAGCGCCGCCGCTTCGCCGAAGGTTTCGATCGCCGAGCCGAGCATGAAATTCGCCGCGAGCTTCAGCACGTTCGCGTGCTCCGGCTGCTGGCCGACGCGCCACGTCTTCTGGCCCATTGCATCCAGCACCGGCTGCACGCGTTCGATGTCCGCGTCCGCGCCCGCCGCGAGAATGTTGAGCTTGCCCGCCGCAGCGACATCCGGGCGGCCGAGCACCGGCGCCGCCACATAGCCGACGCCGTGCTGCGCGTGCAACTGCGTGAGTTCGACGGCGAGCGCAGTCGAGATCGTCGCCATGTTCACGTGCACGAGGCCCTTCGACGCATGCTTGAGCAAGCCGCCTTCGACGAGAACGGAGCGCAGCGCGTTGTCGTCGGCGAGCATGGAGAACACGGCATCGCCGGAGAACGCCTGCTCCGGCGTATCGACCACGGACGCGCCCTGGTCCGCCAATGCCCGGGTTTTCTCGCGCGAGCGGTTCCACACGCGCACCGAGTGCCCCGCCTTCAGCGCGTTGCTCGCCATCGCGCCGCCCATCTCGCCCAATCCGATGAATCCGATATCCATTGCCTGTGCTCCTTTCACTGAGTTCCCGTCGCGCCCACGGCGCGCGGCCGTGCGCCAGTAGAGCACATCGCCCGGCAGCACGCAGCGGCGCGCAATGCCATACTTGCTCGCATGGTCAACGCGCGCTTTCATTTTCACGATGAACTGAACGACTTCCTCGCCCGGCCGCAGCGAGGGCGAACGTTCGAGTGCGCGTGCCCGCCGACATCGTCGACGAAGCACATGATCGAAGCGCTCGGCGTGCCGCACACCGAAGTCGGCTTGATCGTGCGTAACGGCGTGCCCGCTGGCTTCGACGCGCAGATCCAGCCCGGCGATTGCATCGAGGTGTATCCGGCGGGCCACGCGCCGCCCGATGTCGCGGATGGTGGCTCGTTGCTGCGCCCGCCTTTGCAGCCGGCGAATGTGCGCTTCATCGCGGACGCGCATCTCGGCGGGCTCGCGCAACTGCTGCGGCTCGCGGGCTTCGACACGCGCTACGACAACAACTTCCCGGACGATGAAATCGAGCGCCTCGCGCACGAAGAATCGCGCGTCGTGCTCACCCGCGACCGTGAGTTGCTCAAGCGCCGCACCGTGCTGCACGGCTGCTACGTGCGCGCGCTGCAACCGGACGAACAATGGCGCGAGATCGCGGACCGGCTGAATCTCGCCGCCCATGTGCGCGCGTTCCGCCTGTGCCTGATGTGCAACGCGCCGCTGCGCGCCGCCGCGCCCGACGAGGTCGACGGCCGTGTCCCCGACGGCGTGCGCGAACGCCACACGCGCTTCGTCACCTGCGATGTCTGCCGGCGCGTGTTCTGGGAAGGCTCGCATTGGCGGCGCATGCGCGCGCGCATCGACGCGATGGCGGAAACCGGTCCGGCTTGAAGCGAGCACGGGCAAGCGCCGCAGCCGGGCCAGTACAATACGGCTCCATCGACACTGCGGCCCCGGAGCATTACGTGAACAAATTCCAGCTGGAACAAAACAAGGCGTTCAAACTTGCCAACGATCTCAAGCAAGGCGGGCGCGCACGCGTGGGCGCGGCCGATGCGCCGAAAGCCGACCGACGCGAGCAGCGCAAGCTGGATCAGGCGAAAGGCCTCGTCCCCTTTGCGTGCAAGCTCGACGAAAAGCTCGTGAAGCAACTGAAGGAACGCGCCGAAACGCACGAAGGCGGCATGACCGAAGCGCTCGCCGAACTGCTGGTCGCAGCGGGCCTTTCGCGCTGAGCCTCGCTCAGACGCTCCCTTCTTTCTCGATCACGAGAATGCGCGCCGCGCCGACCGGCTCGGCGTAATGCTCGTCGCCGGCTTGGGCGTGGAAGATATCGCCCGCCTTCAGCGTCAGCGTGCGCTCGCCTTCTGCGTCGCGCACGTGCATGCGCACCACGCCGTCCATCACGGCGAACACCTCTTCGCCGTCATTCACGTGCCACTTGTACGGCGCATCCGTCCAGTGCAGACGGCACGACGTGCCGTTCATCACGCAGATATCGAGCGCGCCCCACGCGCGCTCGGCCGTGAACTTGCCGCTTTCGATCACTTTCATGCAATGCCGCCTAGCGAGTGAATTCGCGCGCTTCGTCGACGTCGGCGTGGCGCGTCGCGGGAATCGCCGCCACCGCGATCAGCGAGAGCACGACGCCGCCCATCACATAGAACGTCGGCGCGAGTTGCGAGCCAGTGACGCGAATGAGCCACGTCACGATGAATTGCCCGAAGCCGCCGAAGATCATCACCGCGATGTTGTATGCGAGTGAAAGGCCGGTCGAGCGCAGGTGCGCGGGAAACAGCTCGGAGAGCAGCGCGCCGAACGGCCCGTAGTAGCCCGACAGCACGATCGAGAGCGCGGCCTGCACGATCACGAGACGCATCACGCTCGGCTCCGCCGCGAGCCACGCGAAGAGCGGATAGATGATGACGAGCGTGATCCCGAGCGACCACAGCGTGAGCGCCTTGCGTCCGATGCGGTCGGACCACGCGCCCGCCACCGGCGAGAGCACCGTCAACAGCAGATTGCCGACGATCAGCGCCGTGAACGACTGGCCGTACGGCAGCTTGAGTTGCTTGACGGCGAACGTCGGCAGATACGCGATCAGCACGTAGACCGTCACCGTCAGCGCGATCACCGCGCCGAGACCGCACAGCACTTCACGGCCATGCGTGCGGAAGACCTCGCCGAGCGTCGCGCGGCGCGCGGTCTTCTTCACGTGCATGAACGCTTCCGTGTCCGACATGTTGCGGCGGATATACAAGCCGATCGGCCCGATCACGAGCCCGATGATGAACGGCACGCGCCAGCCCCACGACTCCAGCGCTTGCGGCGACAGCCCGCGCGAGATCGCCGCGCCCACGACCGCGCCGAGCAAGAGCGCCGCCGCCTGACTCGCCATCTGGAAGCTGCCGTAGAAACCGCGCTTGGAGAACGGCGCCGCCTCGATCAGAAGCGCGGTGGAACTGCCGAACTCGCCGCCCGCCGAGAAGCCCTGCAACAGCCGCGCGACGACGATCACAATGGGCGCGCCGATGCCGATGGCCGAGTAAGGCGGCACAATCGCCAACAGCAGAATGCCGAGCGTCATCAGCGCAATCACGAGCGTGAGCGCCGGTTTGCGCCCGGCGCGGTCGGCGTACAGCCCGAGCACGATGCCGCCCACGGGCCGCATCACGAAGGCCACGCCGAAGCTGGCCGTGGTGAGAAGAATCGACGAGTAGTCGTTGTCGCTCGGGAAGAAGAGCCGCGCGATCACCACCGTCATGAAGCCGAATACGACGAAGTCGTACCATTCCAACGCGTTGCCGATCACCGCCGCGCTTACCGCGCGCGCATTTAATGGTCTGTCTGCCATGCAAATCCCTGTAGATTGATCGATCGGCGCCGGGCTTGCGCGGCCGGGATATTTTTTCCTTGGCGAGTGTAAAGACCGCGCGTGGCCTTATCAAGCGACAAGCAACGAAGAAAAGCGCGCCGGGCTTCGCAGCCGGGCGCGCTTCGTCGTGGTCGTCGGTTCTAGGTCAGGCCTTCTTCGCGTAGGCGCTGCACCACCCCTTCGCGGCGACCTGCTTGCCGCCGAACATCGGGCACGGCGCGAACGGATCGGACGCCTTGCCCTGATAGAACTGGCAATTGCCGCAATCCTGGCCCGCTGCGTACTTCGGGAACTTGGCCTTGTCGACCTTGCTCGCGTCCATCTTGTAGCCGAGCGCCTGCGCGGTCGGATCGCTTTCCTCGACCTTCGGCGCATCGGCGAAAGCGACGCGCGAGCCGAGCGCGAGCGTCGACGCAACGCCTACGCTCGTCATCAGAAATGTGCGACGGGATGTCTTCATGGTGACTCGCTCCATGTTGTATTGGGGGAAAGCGCCGTTCTCACGACGGCGATGCCCGAGCATAACAACACACAAGCGTTTCGATGAGGACAAATGTCGGAGATAAGCGTTAATGAACGCTCAGCGCAACATGTCGGCGACCCGTTCGCCAATGGCGAGCGACGCCGTCAGCCCCGGCGATTCCATGCCGAACAGGTTCACGAGCCCCGGCACGCCATGCGCCGATTTGCCCTGGATCATGAAATCCGCCGCCGCCTGGCCGGGACCGGAGAGCTTCGGCCGAATGCCGGCGTACGCCGGTTGCAGCGCGCCGTCGGGCAAGCCGGGCCAATACGCGCGAATGGCTGCATAGAAGGAATCGGCGCGACGCGGATCGACGTCGTAGTTGATCGACGGCACCCATTCCACGTCGGGGCCGAACTTCGCCTGCCCGCCCATATCGATCGTCAGATGCACGCCGAGTCCCGCTTCGTTCGGCATCGGATAGATGAGGCGCTCGAACGGCGCGCGTCCGCTCACGCTGAAGTAGTTGCCCTTCGCGAAGTAGAGCGGCGGCACGTGTCGGTCGTCGAGGCCGCGAATGCGCCGCGCGATGTCGTTCGCATGCAGCCCCGCGCTGTTGATCAGATACGACGCCCGGAAACGCGCCGGCGCCTGCCCGCCCGTCTCCACGATGAAGCAGCCTTCGCGCGCCTCGATGCTCACAACCGGCGTATGAAACACCACTCCCGCGCCATGATTTTCGGCGTCGCCTTGCAGCGCGAGCATGTACTGATGACTATCGACAATGCCCGTGCGCGGCGAATACACCGCTTCGACGCATTGCAGTTGCGGTTCCATTTCCTTCGCTTCTGCGCCGCTGATTCGCACGAGCCCTTCCACGCGATTCTCGACGCCCTTCTGCTCGATCGCCGCGAGCTGCGGAATCTGATTGCGCGCCGTGGCGACGAGCAGCTTGCCGCACTGCCGGTGCGGCACGCCGTGCGCCTCGCAGAACGCGTACAGCATTTCGCGCCCGCGCACGCACAGTTCCGCCTTCAGCGAGCCGCGCGGATAGTAGATGCCCGCGTGTATCACCTCGCTGTTGCGCGAACTCGTGCCGATGCCGATGGCTTCGCCCGCTTCCAGCACCATCACTTCGCGCCCGCGCAATGCGAGCGCCCGCGCGATGGCGAGCCCGACGACGCCCGCCCCGATTACCACGCATTCGATCCGATCCATGTCCTTTCCCGCGCCTTCTCGATGCGACCTATTCTACGTGCGGGATTATTGCGCGTCGCACAATAACGCACGCAGCGAGCAGCGTTTTCCGGTGCAATTCGGAAAAAGGCAAGAATCTGGCCGCCAGATGCTGAAAATAGCGCGGTTCGACGGCGTTTCGCGCGAATCGCGAAACCGCGGCTGATTAGAAGCCCATGAATTTGCGGCGCGATTGCCGGTCCAGTTCGATGTCGCGCGCCTCGACATGGTGTCTGCCGTCGATGCGCGCGTTGCCGAACGCGTTCAACATCGCGCGCCGCATGCCGCGCGGCGACGCCTGCGTGAGCGCATCGAGCGGCGCGTCGCCGAGCGTTTCGGGAAAGCGGCTGCCCCACGCGTGCGCCTCGCGAATCTCCGCGTAGATGGCCTGCGCGATGCGCCGCGCGCCGTCGCGGTCCGGCGCCGGAATCTCGTACACGTTCATGCGGTTGAGAAGCGGCTCGGGAATCGCGCGCGCGTCGTTGGCCGTGGCGATCCACACGACATTGCCCGCGTTGATCGGCACCTCGGCGAATTCGTCGATGAAGCTCTGCGCCGTATCGTGTTCCAGCAAAGCGTAGAGCGCGCCGAGCGGATCGTATTGCGTGTCGCCGGTGGCCTTGTCGATTTCATCGACGGTCATCACGGGGTTCGCGTAGCTGCCGTTCACGAGCGCGTCGAAGACCTTGCCCGGCTTCGCATTGCGCCATTGCGACGACGCGCCGGAGAGAATCCAGCCGGCCGTGAGCGAGCTCATCGCGACATAGTGGCACGACGTGCCGAGCAGCCGCGCGAGCTGCTTCGCGAAATGCGTCTTGCCGATGCCCGGCTCGCCGAGCAGCAGCATCGGCATGAGTTCGAGGCGGTCTTCGGTTTCGAGGCACAGCGCGATCTGCTTGCGGATATCGTCGAGCGGTTCCTCGAAATTCGGCAGCGATGCCGCGAGATCGTCGATGGAAGGCATGCGGTTAGGCTTCACGCAGAAGCGCAGGTTGCCCACCTTCAGCATCTTTTCGTAAGTTGCGCGCAAGGCTTCGCTCGCGCCCTCGGAGAGATCGTTCAGCGCAGTCTCGACGTCGTCGAGACTGTAGACCTTGCTGAACGACGCCACTGCCAGTTCTTGTTTGACCACGGCCGTCGTCATGTCGCACCCCGTCTTTTTTCGCTTCGACGAGTTCAGTGTATCGATGAAAGAATCACGCGCAAGCGAGCAGTCGCGGGCGTCTGCTGCCAATTTTGAGAAAGCGGAGCGTGCACCGCGCACGCGAGTATCATCGTCGCGATGCCGCGGCGGGCGGGTTCAGAACGTGCTCATCAAGCCGCGAGGTTGGAATCGACGGGACGCGGCCTCACATGATCCGTTGATGCGCCGAACCGCGCCCCGTCCGTCTTGTCAGAACGAAGTCGCCGGGCAACACGCGTTCGGCGGCCGCCGCGCCGTGTGAGTGCGCGCGTCGGCTGCCATCCGATTAGCCCGAGCGCCGGAGAAGCTTTCAATGACTAAAACGAATCGCATCGCATTTCCGCGTCTCATCCGATCCGCGCTCGTCTCCTGCGCGTGTCTCGCCGCGAGCCACGGCGCTTTTGCGCAGAGCACGCCGCAGCCGGTCAACTGGGAGTTGCAAGTGGTGCGCGACGGCCAGCAGATCGACTCTTTCTCTGCCACCACGAACGTCGGTCAGGCGAAAACCGATACGCATCACAACATCGTGCAGAACCGCGTCGGTTGCGCGGACAAACCGGCCGGCGATATCGACCTGCAACGCACGCTCACTGTTTCGCCGACACACGCGAGCGCCGACGACATCACGCTCGCCATCGAGGCGCAGGAAACGCTGGAAAGCGACACCTCTCAGACGTCGGCCTCGGGCTGCAAGGTGCCGCCGACGCCGCGTCAGGTGGCCGCGTCGCATCCCGGCCTCGTGTTGAAACCGGGCGAATGGGCGCAGTGGCAGATCATCGACAGCAATCCGTCGCTGCTGTACCGGGTGCGCGCGAGCCTGGCTTCGTCAGCGCCGGCGCAGTAAGCCGGCGCACCACGCACACAAAAACGAACGCATGCGAAATCCAGAACATCTTCCGCCAGCACCGTCCGCGAATGCGGTCACGCCGGATTTCACGGCGGTGAGCTGGAATCTGCACAAGGGTCGCTCGCCACTCGGCCTGCGCGCATGGAACGCCATGCAGCGCTGGGTGCAGACCACCAACGCGGACGTCTATTTTCTTCAGGAAGCCATGGCGCGGCGGCTGCCGCAGCCGGTGCTCGCAAGCGGCTTCGGCAAGCCGCTTTCCGCGCCGCTCGACGATGTCTGGCATTGCCAGGCCACCGAAATCGCCACCGCGCTCGAATTGCAGATCGCGCTCGGCCCGAACGTCTTCAAGCCGTCGTGGCGGCACGGCAATGCGATCCTTTCGCCGCATCCGCTGGATCTGTCCGGACGCTGGGACATCTCGGCGCATCGGTTCGAAAAGCGCGGGCTGCTCGTCGCGCGCGCGACGTTCGCGGGACACGCGATCACGCTCTTGTGCGCGCACCTCGCGCTGACGCGCGCCGCGCGGCTGCGTCAGATGAACTGGATCGCGCACTGGATCGCGAAGGAAGCGCCCGAAGGCCCGCTCGTGCTGGCGGGCGATTTCAACGACTGGCGCAACGATTCCGTACCGCTATTCGGCGAACTCGGCATGAACGAAGTGGCGACGATGCTCGGTGAATCGGGGCGCACCTTTCCGGCGTTCTCGCCGGCGCTCGCGCTCGACAAGATGTTCGTGCGCGGTCTGAAGCCGGTGCAGTGGATCGTGCCGACGCAGGATACCGCGTGGCTCTCCGATCACTTGCCTTATATGGCGAAGCTGCGTATCGCGGATTGAAGCGCAACTCAGGGGCGCAAATCAGGGACGCGTAAGCAGCGCCTCGAGATCGTTGATGGAAACCGGCTTGGTCAGATGATGATCGAAGCCGGCGTCGAGCGCGGTCTGCCGGTCTTCCGCGCTGCCGTAGCCGGTGAGCGCGAGCAGAAGCGCGTCGCGGGTCGCATCGCGTTTGCGCATCTCGCGCGCCACGTCGAGCCCGTTCATGCCCGGCAAGCCGATGTCCAGCACCACGACGTCCGGCCGGAAGTCGTCGATGGAGTCGAGCGCGCACACGCCGTCGGACTCGGTGCGCACTTCGTGGCCGAGCGCCTCCAGCAGCATCGACAGGGCGAAGGCCGCATCGGCGCTGTCATCGACGAGGAGGATACGGCGGCCGAGCGCGCCGTGATTCGTTTCGGCGTTGAAAGTCATGCGCAGTCTTCGCATCTTAATGAGATAGTCGGCCGACTGTAGCACATGCGGCACGGTCGGACAGGGAGAGACCGCAATGCCGCCGCGCGACGGCTCTGCTATCGTGATTCTTTCGGCTGCGCCCGCACTGCCATGTTCGATCTCTTCGACGACATTCCCAAGCCCGATATCGCGTGGCATCCGGACTGGATCGACGCGGACGCCGGCTCCGACCTGATGGCCGCGCTGATCGACGAAGTGCGCTGGCAGCAGGACACCATGAACACGCCGGGCGGCCGCGTGCCGCTGCCGCGCCTCACCGCGTGGCAAGGCGAGCCCGACGCGGTGTACGTCTATTCGGGCATCCGCAACGTGCCGCAGCCGTGGACGCCCGCCGTCGCGCAGTTACGCGACGCCGCGCAGGCCACGTGCGGCGCCCGCTTCAACAGCGTGCTCATCAACCGATACCGCGGCGGGCAGGACAGCATGGGCTGGCACGCCGACAAGGAGCGCGAGCTCGGGCCGGAGCCGGTGATCGCATCGGTCAGTCTGGGCGCGACGCGCACATTCGAATTCCGCCACGCGCGCACGCACGCCACCCACGCGCTCTCGCTGACACACGGCAGCCTGCTCGTGATGCGCGGACGCACGCAACGGGAATGGGTGCATCGCGTGCCGAAAGAGCCGGGCGCGCGCGGCGAGCGCATCAATCTCACGTTTCGCTGGGTGGACGCGTCCAAAGCCCGCAAGTGAGCCGCGCAGACGGCACCATCAAGGCCGCCGCGCGATGAAGTCGATCTCCACGAGCGCATCGCGCGCGAGCCCGGTCACGCCGATGCAGGTGCGCGCCGGCAACGGCTTCGGCAGGAAATACGACCGGTAGACGGCGTTCATCGCGTCGTAGTCGCGCTTGAATTCCGTGAGGAAGATGCGCGCGCTCACGACGTGATCGAGCGTCAGGCCGAGGCCGGTCAAGACGAGAATCAGGTTGTTCATCACGCGCCGCGTTTGTGCCGCGACGCCTTCGGGCAGCGGCGCGCTGTCGTCGTCGGGATCGGTCGGCATCTGGCCGGTGAGAAACACCCAGCCGTCGGCTTCAGCCGCGTGCGAGAACGGGCCAACAGGCGTCGGCGCGCCGTCGATCATCGAGAATTTCGGTGGATGGCTCATGGCGTGGTATCGAGTGCAGGGTCCGCTACGTTAGCGCGTCAAAATTGGCGCGGCTTGCAGGAAGGACTGCCGGCGCGCCGCAAAAAAAAACGCGGCGAACCCTTCGGCCCGCCGCGTCATCCCGTAGCGTCTTGCATTACCAGCCGTGGCGATCGTGCCAGCGCTCTTCGCGCCGCTCGCGCCGCCATTCGTGCTCGCGCCATTCGCGCCGCTCACGCCATTCGCGCTCGCGCCAGCGGTCGCCGCCATTGCCATAGCCGTAGCCGTAGCCGTATCCATAGGCAACGGGCACAGCCGGCTGCACGTACACCGGCTGCGCCGGCGCGTAGTAAGGCACCCCGTAGGCCGGCACGCCGATTCCCACTGCGACATCGACGTGCGCGGACGCCGTAGCCGACGCGGCCAGCGCCGCCATGCCTGCGAGCCCGATAACCGTACCAAGAAGTTTCTTGTTCATTTCGCTTTCCTCCCTGCACCGAGTGCCGTGTGAGTCAGATGCAGTCTAGAGAGCGACGCCTGACACAGGTGCAACAGCGATGCCAGAAAGGTAACGCGACGTAACGGCATGGAGCGCTAGCGGACGCGCTTGCCGGTCTCGTCGATGATCACTTCGCCGTCTTCCTTCGCGAACGGTCCCTTCTGCGGCGACGGCAGCAGGTCGATCACGAGTTCCGACGGACGGCACAGCCGCGCGCCGAGCGGTGTATCGACGAACGGCCGGTTGATAAGGATCGGATGCGCGAGCATCGCGTCGATGAGTTGATCGTCGCTGAGCAATGGATCGTCGAGTCCGAGTTCCGCGTACGGCGTGCCCTTTTCCCGCAGCGCTTCGCGCACGCTGAGGCCCGAACGGGCGATCAGCGCGACGAGCGTCTCGCGGCTCGGCGGCGCCGTCAGATATTCGACGACGTTCGGCTCGATGCCCGCGTTGCGGATCAGCGCAAGCGTATTGCGCGAGGTGCCGCACTTCGGGTTGTGATAGATGGTGACGGTCATGGCGCGCTCCGTGTGACTGTGGATGCTCGCATTCTAGGGCCGCGCGGCGCGGCGCGTACACGGTGCATGTCGCGCGCGCCTGCGTCGCGTCATGTCGCCGACCGGATCGCGAGCGTATAAGCGAATCTGCTGTTCATTGCAGAAACGCGGCCTATAACTTGAATTGCGTGCGGCGCGCAGGTTGCTGAGCGCGATGCAGCGACATGACACCGTGCCGCGAGTCATTGCGCCAGCGCCGCCACCGCGCGATACCGATGCGCGGCCCGCGCGCCAGCGCGTCACTATCAAGGAGCACAACATGAAATCACGTCTCGTCATGGCGGCCGTCGCCGCCTCGTTGCTTGCTACCGCGGGCGTCGCCTCGGCGCAGCAGAGCTACTATCGGACCGCACAGGTGCCGGGCCAGGCCACGCCCGACACGTGGACGCAGTCCGCCGACACCCAGAGCCAGACCGGCGACATGTCCTACGGCGGCGTTTCCTCCACGCGCAGCGATATGGGCTCGGCCGCCACGCGCCGCGACCCGATCTCGAAGCCGTGCACGCGCGGCCCGCAGTGCGACATCTTCTTCGGCAACTGACGAACGCTTGCGTTAGCTTCGGTGCATCGAGGGCGCCTCTTTCCGTCCACGCGGACGCGCCCCTTCTCACTCTCCCAGCCGAGACCGCCCTCATGCATCGCGATGCATTTCTCGCCCAGCTTTCCGCCGAAGGCTTTCACGAAGTCGTGACGGTCACGCGCGAACCGGACGTCTCGCTCGACATACACGCACATCCGTTCGAAGCGAAGGCGCTCATCGTCGAAGGCGACATCACCTTGCGCGTCGGCGGCGAGGCGCGGCTGTATCGCGCGGGCGATGTCTTTCATCTGCCGGCCAACGTCGAGCATTCCGAACAATACGGGCCGCAAGGCGTGAGTTATCTCGTCGGTCGCAAATAGCGCCAAGCCGCGCGGCGCACGCTCGTGCCGCTTACATGCCGGTTCGCCGAGGGTTCGCTACACTCGTGTCATCCAGCGATCTTGCATGAGACCGGAGAGGCCCGATGGCGGCGAAGAAGAAGACGGAGAACGCGGCACGCATTCGTGTCGGTATCGGCGGATGGGATTTCGAGCCGTGGCGCGGCACGTTCTATCCCGAAGGTCTCACGCACAAGCGCGAACTCGAATACGCGAGCCGCGCGCTCACGAGCATCGAGATCAACGGCACGTTCTACCGTTTGCAGAAGCCGGACACGTTCGCCAAATGGCGCGATGAAACGCCCGACGACTTCGTGTTCTCGCTGAAGGCGCCGCGCTATGCCACGAATCGCCGGGTGCTCGCCGAAGCGGGCGATTCCATCGAACGGTTCTTTGCGAGCGGCGTGCTCGAATTGCAGGACAAGCTCGGCGCGATCAACTGGCAGTTCGCGCCGACAAAGCACTTCGATCCCGAGGACTTCGAGCGCTTCCTGAAGCTGCTGCCCGCCACCGTCGAAGGCCGCGCGCTTCGTCACGCCGTGGAAGTGCGGCACGAGAGTTTCGCCGATGCCGCGTTCGTCGCGCTGCTGAAAAAGTACGGTATCGCGGTGGTCGTGGCGGGCGATTCCGACTATCCGCAGATCGCGGATATCACCGCGCCGTTCGTGTATGCGCGCATCATGGGCACGACCGAAAAGCAGAAGCTCGGCTACTCGAAGGCGGCGCTCGATCGCTGGGCCGCGCGCGCAACGGAATGGGCGGCGGGCGGGGCGCCGGAGGACTTGCAGATGGTCGGCAAGGCGCCGTCGAAGGCGTCGGCGCGCGATGTTTATCTCTACGTCATCAGCGGACACAAGGCCGCTAATCCTGCCGCCGCGATGGCGCTCATCGAGCGGTTGAACAAAGCGGCGTAGCGGGGAGTAGCGCGACGGCGTGGTCGACGCGCGAGGCGACGCCGCTCGTTGTCGTAGTGTCGTAGTTTCGGTCAGACCTGCGGCGCGCCAGCAATCAGGCGGGCGCTTGGTGCCGCACGGCCCCGCTTTCGCCGACGCTTCGAGCGCCGACCCGCGGCGCGCGAATCGGGCGGACACCGCGAACCGGAGCGCCCTTACTTCGCTCCCTGCCCGATCTCGTGGTTCGCCAGAAGCTCGAGCGCCCGCACCATGCCCGAGTGATCCCACGCCTTGCCGCCGTGCGCCGCGCACGCGTTGAAGAGCGCCTGGCACGTCGCCGTGTTCGGCAGCGAGACGCCGAGCGATTGCGCCGTCGAGAGCGCCAGATTCAAATCCTTCTGATGCAGTTCGATCCGGAAGCCCGGATTGAACGTGCGTTTGGTCATGCGCTCGCCGTGGACTTCGAGAATCCGCGACGACGCAAAACCGCCCATCAACGCCGTGCGGACCTTCTCGGCATCGACGCCCGCTTTCGACGCGAGCAGGAGCGCCTCGCCGACCGCCTCGATGGTCGCCGCGACGATCACCTGATTCGCGACCTTGCAGACCTGTCCCGCGCCGACATCGCCGATCAGCGAGACGTTCTTGCCCATCATGTCGAACAGCGGCTTCACCTTGTCGAACGTGGCCTGCGCGCCGCCGACCATGATCGTGAGCGATGCCGCTTTCGCGCCGACTTCGCCGCCGGACACGGGCGCATCCAGATAATCCGCGCCGCGCTCGCGAACTTTCGCGGCGAACTCGCGCGTCGCGATCGGCGAGATCGAGCTCATGTCCACGACGATCTGACCGGCGCGCAGCGATTGCGCGACGCCGTTCTCGCCGAAGAGCACGCGCTCGACATCGGGCGTGTCCGGCACCATCAGGAACACGATATCGGCTTTCTCGGCCACTTCTGCCGGGCTGTTGCACGCGGTGGCGCCTGCTTGCGTCAGCTCGGCCGGCACGCCGCTGCGCGTGAACGCGGCTAGCTCCACGCCGTTCTTGACGAGATTCGCCGCCATGGGATGCCCCATGATGCCGAGTCCGATGAAGCCTGCTTTCGTCGTCATGAATCTGCTCCTTTTATTCGGGTTCCAGTCGGGCGAGCGTGCCGCTCGCGCCCTATTCTGCGATGAAGTGTTTTTTCACGGCCTGCGCCGCGTTTCTGAGCATGCCGAGATCGGCGCACACTGCGACGAGCGTACAGCCCATCGACAGATAGCGCTCGGCGTCCTGCTGCACGGGCGCGAGAATGCCGCTCGCCTTGCCGGCCGCGTGCGCGCGCTCGAAGACATGCGCGATGGCCGCCTGCACGTCCGGATGATTTGCGTTGCCGAGCTGACCGTACGCGGCGGCCAGATCCGATGGACCGACGAAAAGCGCATCGACGCCGTCGACGGCCGCGATTTCGTCGATGGCATCGACGGCTGCGCGGCTCTCGATCTGCACGGCGACGCTGATATTGTCGTTCGCCATCTTGAAGTAGTTTGCGACCGTGCCGTAGCGGTTCCCGCGATGCCCGACCGACACGCCTCGAATCCCTTCGGGCGGATAGCGCGTCGCCGCGACCGCGCGCGTGGCGTCGGCGGCGCTATCGACGAACGGAATCAGGAAATTGACGAAGCCGGCATCGAGCAGCCGCTTGATGCCGACGGGCTCGTTCGCGGGCGGCCGCACGACCGGCGCGCTCACGCTGTCCTTGAGCGACATCAGTTGCGGGATGAGTGTGAGCGTGTCGTTGGGCGCGTGCTCGGCATCGAGCAGCATCCAGTCGAAGCCGACGACGCCGAGCAGTTCCGTGACGATCGGACTGGCCAGCGACGCCCAGCAGCCGATGAGCTTCTCGCGGGCGCGTAGTGAAGTCCTGAAGGCGTTGGGCAACGGTTGGTACGGGGTCGACGACGGCATGGTGCCTCCTTGAGGTGGCTGCGCGCTTCCGGATGTTGGCGGCTGGGGCTCAGTTGTCTGACGTCTTATCTAGCGTACCGTCATTGATGTGCGTTAGACCAGCCGAGTTAACCCGCATCCGCGCCATTGCACGGCGCCTCTGCGGCCTACCTGTCATACGACGTCTTACTTTTGTGCCGTTCCCGCTTCTTTGCTACAAGCCTCGATTCTCAGCAGCCCAACCACGCGTCTAAGTAAACAAAAGAATCGCATATGTATACGTGGTAGTAGTTAACAAGCCTCACTTGAAACAGTGGATAACCCGCTTCTCCCGTTTCGCTTCAGACACTTGCGAAGTAAACAACTTCGGTATGGCAGCGCAGTTTACGGCGCGACGAGAGGACAACTTTCAGCGCCTCCGACGGGGCGCAGACTTATGCAGAAACGGCGAACAGGTTTCGCTGTGCGGTGGTCACAGGGTTGTCCACAGCGACATAGTTGTCGGGCAGAAAAAAAGCGCCTCCGAAGAGGCGCTTTCGAGCTAGAGAGCCGACGCTACCAACTCACTCCACCGTCACCGACTTCGCCAGATTCCGCGGCTTATCGACATCCGTACCCCGCGCGCAAGCCGTGTGATACGCGAGCAACTGCAGCGGCACGACATGCAGAATCGGCGACAGCGCCCCGTAGTGCTCCGGCATCCGAATCACATGAATCCCATCCTCGCTGACGATGCGCGTATCGGCATCCGCGAACACATAAAGCTCGCCGCCACGCGCCCGCACTTCCTGCATGTTCGACTTCAGCTTCTCCAGCAGCGCGTCGTTCGGCGCGACGGTCACAACCGGCATCGCCTCCGTCACCAGCGCGAGCGGCCCATGCTTCAGTTCGCCCGCCGGATACGCTTCCGCGTGGATATACGAGATCTCTTTCAGCTTCAGCGCGCCTTCGAGCGCGATCGGGTAATGCAGCCCGCGCCCGAGGAACAGCGCGTTCTCCTTGCGCGCGAACTCTTCCGACCACGCGATGATTTGCGGCTCCAGCGCCAGCACGCTATTCAACGCCGCCGGCAAGTGACGCAACTGACCGAGATACGCCGCTTCCTGCTTCGCATCGACGCGGCCGCGCATCTTCGCCAGCGTCACCGCCAGCACGAACAGCCCGACGAGCTGCGTCGTGAACGCCTTGGTCGACGCCACGCCGATTTCCGTCCCCGCGTGCGTCAGAAACGCGAGTTCCGTCTGGCGAACCATCGCGCTCGTCCCGACATTGCAGACGGCGAGCGTATGCGCGTGTCCGAGCGATTGCGCGTGCTTGAGCGCGGCGAGCGTATCGGCGGTTTCGCCCGACTGCGAGATCACGACGACCAGCGCCTTCGGATTCGGCACCGACTCGCGATACCGATACTCGCTCGCAATCTCGACTTGCGTCGGAATCTTGGCGATGGATTCCAGCCAGTACTTCGCCGTCAGCCCCGAGTAGTAGCTCGTGCCGCACGCGAGAATCAGGAGACTGTCGATGCCCGAAAACACGTCGGCTGCGCCATCGCCGAAGAGACGCGGCTCGAAACTGTCGGCTTGCGGAATCGTGTCCGTGATCGCGCGTGGCTGCTCGAAAATTTCCTTTTGCATGAAATGACGATACGGCCCGAGTTCCACCGCGCCGCCGTAAGCCGTCACGACGCGCACTTCACGCTCTGCGGGCAGGCCGTCGCGGTCGGCGATCTTCACGCCATCGAGCGAAATCTCGACGACATCGCCTTCTTCCAGAAACGCGAAGCGGTCCGTGCTGCCGGCAAGCGCGAGCGCGTCCGATGCCAGAAAGTTCTCGCCTTCGCCCACGCCCACGACGAGTGGCGAACCCTGGCGCGCGCCCACGACCGTATGCGGCTGATCCTTGTGCATCACCGCGATGGCATATGCGCCGTGCAGTTGCTTGACGGCCTCGCGCACGGTCTGGAACAGATCGCCGCGATACATGCTGTGGATCAGATGCGCGATGACTTCGGTATCCGTCTGCGACACGAACTCGTAGCCCTTGTCGCGCAGCATCGCGCGCAGTGACTCGTAGTTCTCGATGATGCCGTTATGCACCAGCGCGACGGTATCGCGCGAAAAGATCGGGTGCGCGTTGTCGGTGACGGGCGCGCCGTGCGTCGCCCAGCGCGTATGCGCAATGCCCGTCATGCCGCCGATGCCCGTTTCCCGCACTTGCGCGTCGAGATCCGACACGCGCGCGACGCTGCGCGCCCGGCGCGGCTCGCCGTTGCTCAGCACGGCCACGCCGCACGAGTCGTAGCCGCGATATTCGAGCCGCCGCAATCCTTCGACGAGCACCGAGACGATATTCCGTTGCGCAACCGCGCCGACAATTCCGCACATGTCGTTATTCCTTTGATGTCAAAACCGAACGCACAATGAAAAAAAGCCGAGCCCTCCGGCCCGGCCTCGCGCGCTTCACACTTTCTTTTTGGTGGGCCGGATGTAGTCCGTCTTGCTGACCTGGCGCTTCTCGTTCAGCACCAGTTCGCCTTCGCCGACATCCTTCCAGACGGTCGTGCCCGCCGCGATGGTCACGCCGCGTCCGACGCGCACCGGCGCCACGAGCTGCGTATCCGAGCCGATGAACACGTCGTCGCCAATCACGGTGCGATGCTTGTTCGCGCCGTCGTAATTGCAGGTGATGGTGCCCGCGCCCACGTTCACGCGCGCTCCGATATCCGAATCGCCGATATACGTGAGGTGATTCGCCTTCGAGCCGCGGCCCATCACGGCGTTCTTCACTTCGACGAAATTGCCGACGTGCGCTTCGTCGCCGAGCACGGCGCCCGGACGCAGCCGCGCGTACGGTCCGAGCACGACGTTCGCGCCGGCCGTGCCGCCTTCGATATGCGTGTACGCCTCGACGCGCGTTCCCGCGCCGATCGACGCATCGCGAATCACGCAGTTCGGCCCGATGCTCACGTTGTCGCCAAGCGTCACGCGGCCTTCGAACACGCAATTGACGTCGATGGTCACGTCCGCGCCGCATTCCAGCGTGCCGCGCACGTCGATGCGCGCAGGATCGGCGAGCGTCACGCCCGCTTCCAGCAACGCATACGCGACGTTGCGCTGGTGAATGCGCTCCAGTTCGGCCAGTTGCACTTTGCTGTTCACGCCGAGCGTTTCCCATTCGGCGTCCGGCTGCGCGGTGACGACTTCGACGCCCGCTTCGATCGCGCGCTCGACCACGTCCGTCAGATAGAACTCGCCTTGCGCGTTGTCGTTCTTCAGCGACGCGAGCCATTGTTCGAGCGTGCGCGTCGGCGAAACGACGATGCCCGTGTTGATCTCGGTGATGCGCCGCTCCGCGTCGCTCGCGTCTTTCTGCTCGACGATCTTTCGCACCGCGCCGCCCGCGTCGCGCACGATGCGCCCGTAGCCGGTCGGATCGTCCACCGTCACGGTCAACACGCCGTAGCGTTCGCTGCCGGCGGCATCGAGCAGACGCTTCAGCGTGCTGGCGCGCGTGAGCGGAACGTCGCCGTACAGAACGAGCGTCGGCACGGAGGCATCCAGAAGCGGCAGCGCCTGCTGCACGGCGTGCCCCGTGCCGAGCTGCTGCTCCTGCACGGCGAATTGCACGTCCGGCGCGCCGACGGCTTCGCGCACCTTCTCGGCGCCGTGTCCGACCACCACGACGAGGCGCGTGGGCGACAGCGTGCGCGCCGTGTCGATGACATGCGCGAGAAGCGGCCGGCCCGCCAGAGGATGAAGGACTTTCGGCAGGGCGGAGCGCATGCGCTTGCCCATGCCGGCAGCCAGGATCACGATGTTCATCGCTTGAGTCTTGCAGGGTTCAGGTCGCGCCAATATAGCATGCGAACTTTTTCGAAAACGCCCGCGGAAGCCGCGCCGCGTCTCGTTCTACAGGCTTTCACAGATCGTCGAACTGAACAATTGAAATGGCGTTTCGCGATGCTCACGGTTCGCTTGCGCACGGTTCTTCGTCGAACGCGATATCGCCTTGCGGATCGGCCTCGCCGGTGGCGCGCAGGCTCGCGAACGGAAAGAGCGCCGGATCCATCAGATGCGACGGCACCACGTTCGAGAGCGCATTGAACATGTTCTCGACGCGCCCCGGAAAACGCTTGTCCCACTCGCGAATGAGCGCCTTCATCTCCGCGCGCTTCAGGTTCGGCTGGCTGCCGCACAGATTGCACGGGATGATCGGGAATTCTCGCAGTTCGGCGAACTTTTCAAGGTCCGTTTCCTTCACGTAGGCTAGCGGACGAATCACGACGTTCTTGCCGTCGTCGGATTGCAGCTTGGGCGGCATGCCCTTCAGCTTGCCGCCGTAGAACATGTTGAGCAGAAGCGTTTGCAGAATGTCGTCGCGATGATGCCCGAGCGCAATCTTCGTCGCGCCCAGTTCGCCCGCCACGCGATACAGAATGCCGCGCCGCAGCCGCGAGCACAGCGAGCACGTCGTCTTGCCTTCCGGCACGAGCCGCTTGACGATGCTGTACGTGTCCTGATTCTCGATGTGAAACGGAATGTCGAGCTTGGCTAAATACTCGGGCAGCACGTGCTCGGGAAAGCCGGGCTGCTTTTGATCCAGATTGACGGCGACGATGTCGAAGTCGATCGGCGCGCGCTCGCGCAGGCGCATGAGGATATCGAGCATCGCGTAGCTGTCCTTGCCGCCGGACAGGCAGACCATGACCTTGTCGCCCTGTTCGATCATGTTGAAGTCGCCGATCGCCTGCCCGACCTGACGCACGATCCGCTTGAAGAGCTTGTTGTTCTCGTACGCTTCCTTCTGCTGGCGCTTGGTCAACGCCTCGCGCGCGGGCTTTTGCTCTTCTGCGTGTTCCATGGCTTCACGCGCGTTCATGCTCGTTCCTCTTTGATGCGAAAGACTTCGACGCCCACTGCGTCGCAGTCGGGATAGACGTCGGGCTTTTGCGTCGATACCGCGACCGCGCGCACGTTCGGATGCGCAAGCAAGGCGGCGGCGACGTCGTCGCACAGCGTTTCCTGAAGGTGAATGTGGCCGCGATTCACGCGCGCCGCGATGGTCGAGCGCATGAAGTCGTAGTCGACGACTTCGGAGAGCTTGTCCGCGACGGGCGTGGACAGCGCGAGCGGCACGAACAGCTCGACGTTGAACACCACGCGCTGCTCGCCGCGCTTTTCGAAGTCATGCACGCCGATATTGATGCGCACTTCGTAGTTGCGCAGAAAGAGCCGCCGGCAATCGGTCAGCCGGGGATGAGAAAGTGCGGCAAGCATGGCGTTATCCAATAGTTATACGTGGCGCGTTTCAGGATTTCTCGGCGCCGATCATGTACATCACGTCGCGCGGGCTCGGCACGAGATGCTGGCCGCCATCGACGACGAGCGTCGTGCCCGTCACGCCGTGCGCGTTCGCCAGATAGCACGCCGCCTGCGCCACGTCCGCAACCGTCGATGCGCGCCTGAGCGGCGTCACGCGATGCGCCGCTTCGAACGATTCGGGCGTCTGCGCGGCGGAGATCAGCGTGAGGCCCGGCGCGAGTCCGACCACGCGCAGTTTTGGCGCGAGCGCCTGCGCGAGCGCGACGGTGGCCGTGTCGAGCGCCGCCTTCGTCAGCGTGTACGACAGGTAATCCGGGTTCATGTTGTAGAGCTTCTGGTCGAGCACGTTGATGACGACGGCGCGTAGCGATTCGTCGTCTTCGGCGGCATCGGGCGTGGCTTCGTGCAGCGTGCGCGCGAGCGTGAGCGGCGCGGCGACGTTGACGGCGGTCATCTGCATGAGCTTCGCGTAGCCGAAGTCGGCGGCGGTGTCTTCATCGAAACGCGATGCGCAGTTCACGACGCAATGCAAAGCGCCGAAAGTTTCGACGCACGCTGGCACGAGCCGCGCGACTTCGGCTTCGATGCCGAGATCTGCGTTTAGCGCGACCGCGCGCCGCCCGAGCGATTCGATGTGCGCCACGGTTTCACGCGCTTCCTGCTCGGAGCGGCCGTAATGCACGCCGACGTCCCAGCCTTGCCGCGCGAATTCCAGCGCGATGCCCCGCCCGATGCGCTTTCCCGCGCCCGTCACGAGCACGGCGCGCTTGCGCTGCGTGGATGACGCCGACGAGAGCGGCGCATTCACGCCCGAAGACGGCGAATTGGCGGGAGAAAGCGGCGTGGAGGCGCTCATTTACAATACTGGGATGAATCCGAATCGACCAACCGATAGTTTACCTGCTCCCGGCCCGGACGCGCTCGCGCAATCGGCCGCGCTGACCGAAGTGATCCGCGAACGCATCGCGGCGGCGGGCGGCTGGCTGCCGTTCGACCAGTACATGGAACTCGCGCTTTACGCGCCCGGCCTCGGCTACTACAGCGGCGGCGCCATGAAATTCGGCCGCCGCGCCGACGATGGCAGCGACTTCATCACCGCGCCCGAGTTGTCGCCGCTCTTTGCGACGACGCTTGCGCGCCCCATCGCGCAGGCTTTGCAGGAGAGCGGCACGCGGCGCGTGATGGAATTCGGCGCGGGCACGGGCAAGCTCGCGGCGGGTTTGCTGACGGCGCTCCCCGACCTCGGCGTGGAGATCGACGGTTACGCGATCGTCGATCTCTCCGGCGAACTGCGCGAGCGTCAGCGCGCGACGATTGAAGCGCAAGCGCCTGCTCAGGCCGCGAAGGTCGAATGGCTGGACGCGCTGCCCGATGCGTTCGAAGGCGTGGTGGTCGGCAACGAAGTGCTGGACGCGATGCCGGTGCGCCTCGTCGTGCGCAAGCTGGGCGCGTGGCACGAGCGCGGCGTGGTGGTTCAGAACGAAGGCTTCGCTTTCGATGATCGCGCGGTCACGCCGGATGCACAGATCGAGTTGATCGACGCGGCCATCGACGAAGCGAACGACGACGAGCCGTTCACCGAATATCTGACGGAGACGCACGAGGCGGCGCTCGCGTTCACGAGGACGGTTTGCACGATGCTCACGCGCGGCGCGGCGTTTTTCATCGACTACGGCTTTCCGCGGCGCGAGTTCTATCACGCCCAGCGCGCGACGGGCACGTTGATGTGTCATTACCGGCATCGCGCGCATGCGGACCCGTTCCTTTATCCTGGATTGCAGGATTTGACGGCGCACGTCGAGTTCACGGGCATCGCGGAGGCCGGCGTGGAAACGGGCGCGGATTTGCTTGGATTCACGTCGCAGGCGCGGTTTCTGATGAATGCCGGCATTACCGATGTTCTCAGCGCGCTCGATCCTGCGGATGTGAAGCGATTTCTTCCTGCGGCGAACGCGGTGCAGAAGCTGCTTTCGGAGGCGGAGATGGGCGAGCTGTTCAAGGTGATCGCGTTTTCGCGCGGCATCGAAGGGACGCTCGATGCATTCGCTGCGGGCGATCGTTCGCACGCGTTATGAGGCTGCGGTCATGATTCGCTGGGTAGTCACGACGTTTATCGCGCTTGCCATTCTTTCCGGGTCGATGCCTTGGCTTAGGAAGTTTGGCATCGGGCGGTTGCCCGGGGATTTTACTTTGCGGATTTTTGGGCGGGAGTATTCGTTTCCGTTTATGTCCACGGTCGTGATTTCTATTCTGCTTTCTTTGATTGCGCGGGCGCTTTGATTGTTTGCGTTTCGGCGCGGCGCGGCGGGGCTAGCTCCGCAATGGCGCTTGTGGTCTTCTGCCGCTTCCTTTCGTTCCACAAAGAAAGAAGCGCACCGATCCCCAACACAAACCCAACGTTCAAGAAGAAGAAAGCGCCCCCGAGCGGCCCCCGCTCAACACGCTCCCGACCGCCTCCACCCGCGCCTCATGCACCGCATCCTTGATCCTTGAAGGCTCATGCGCGAACCGCTGCGCCACAGCCCCCGCATCGACCGACCGCGCCGCGACAAGCGCCTCCCGCAGCCGCTCCGCCTGCGGATACTCCTTCTGCTCGAGCCCCAGCCGCCCACGCGCATCCGCGACGCACGCCTGTAGCGCCTCGGCAAAGCGCGCCGGCTTGCGCAGCGCATCGGTGCGTTCGAAAAGCCGCACCAGCGCCGCCGCGCCCATGTCCATCACGCGATGAATATTGCCGTGCTCCCGCGCAACGAGCAGCGCCAAATCGCGGCATTCGTTCGGCACGCGCAAGCGTTCGCACAACGGCTTCAATAAATCGACACTGCGTCCCTCATGCCCGAGATGCCGCGGCAAGATATCGTCCGGTGTGGTCGCCTTGCCCAGATCGTGCGTGAGCGCGGCGAAGCGCACCGGCAGCGCATAGCCCTGCGATGCCGCATAGTCGACCACCATCATCACATGCACGCCCGTGTCGACTTCCGGGTGATAATCGGCGCGTTGCGGCACGCCCCAGAGCGCATCCACTTCCGGCAGAATCCGCGCGAGCGCGCCACAACCGCGCAGCACCTCGAACATGCGCGACGGCCGCTTTTCCATCAGCCCGCGCGAAATCTCCTGCCACACGCGCTCGGGAACGAGCGCATCGACTTCGCCGGCTTCGACCATCTTCTCCATCAACGCTTCCGTGTCCGGCGCGACGGTGAAATCCGCGAAGCGCGCCGCAAATCGCGCGAGCCGAAGTATGCGCACCGGATCTTCGATGAACGCATCGCCCACATGCCGGAAACGCTTTGCGCTCAGGTCGCTCTGTCCGTCGAATGGGTCGATCACCGGACCGGTCAACTCGCCTGCCGCGTTGACCTCGCGCGCCATCGCGTTGATCGTCAGATCGCGGCGCGCCAGGTCTTCCTCCAGCGTCACATCCGGCGAATAGTAGAACTGAAAGCCGTGATAGCCCGCCGCCGTCTTGCGCTCGGTCCGGGCGAGCGCGTATTCCTCGTGCGTCACCGGATGTAGAAATACCGGAAAGTCCTTGCCGACGGGCTTGTACCCTTGCGCGACCATTTGCTCGGGCGTCGCGCCGACGACCACGTAATCGCGGTCCACCACCGGCACGCCCAGCAACGCGTCGCGAATCGCGCCGCCTACCGCGTAAATATTCATCGCGCGTTGTCCTTCCTTGCATCATCGATCCAGGCGGCCACGGCGGGCAGCGCCGTCACGCGAGCCGCGTACTCGCGCGCGCCTTCGCTGATGGCGGGCGCATACGAGTTGAAGCGCATGACGACGGGCGCGAACATCGCGTCCGCTATGCAGAAATCGCCGAACAGGAACGGCCCGCCCGATTGCGCGAGACAGCCGGTCCAGATGGCATCGATCCGCGCGATATCCGCGAGCGTGCCGGGCGTCGCGCCGATGCCGGGCTCGCGCGTCGCGATCTGCATCGGCATGTTCTGGCGCAGGTCGGCGAAGCCCGCATGCATCTCCGCGCTGATGCTGCGCGCATGCGCGCGGGCGGCGGCATCGCGTGGCCAGAGCGCATGCTGCGGATATCGCTCGGCAAGCGTTTCCATGATCGCGAGCGAATCCCACACGGTCTCGCCGCTATCGGTGATGAGGCACGGCACTTTGCCCGACGGCGTCACATCGAGAATCTTCGCCTTGGTGCCGGGCTGGCCGAGCCGGATGAGCGCTTCATCGAACGGAATGCCGAAATGCCTGAGCAGCACCCAGGGACGCATGGACCAGGAAGACGAATTCTTGTCGCCGATAACGAGTTTCATGCGGTCCGAAATCAACGGTGCGCCGTGGCGCGGAAAGTATTGAAGCGCGAACGCGGCGACATGCCGGTCAGATACAGCGGCGCGATGGCCTCGATGCTCGCCGGCTCGCCGATGCCCAGTTCCGGCGCGAGCGGCCCGCTCGCGATGCTCGGCGTTTTCATCGAGTCGAGGTTGTCGCGCGACATCAGCGGTTCGCCGGGCGCCATTTCCAGCGTCATCGCCTGGAGACGGCCGAGACTCTCCGGCAGCTTGACGATGCGCGCACGCTTGCCGATGGTCGCGCCCGCGAAGCGCACCAGTTCCGCGAGCGTATAGACGGCGGGGCCCGCCAGTTCGTAGACCATGCGGTTCGCGGCGTCGAGGTCGAGCACGTTGACGATGGCCTTCGCGACATCGCCGACGAAAACCGGCTGGAATTCCGCGTCCGCGCAGGCGAGCGGAATCACCGGAAAGAGCCGTTCCAGAAACGCAAACTGGTTGAGCAGATTGTCCTCGGGACCGAAGACCACCGAACTGCGGAAAATGGTCCAGTCGAGGCCGGACTCGCGGACCTGCTTCTCGCCGTCGCCCTTCGAGCGCAGATACATGCTCGGACCTTCGGAGTCCGCGCCGATCGCGCTCATATGAATGAGTCTGCGCACGCCCTTCGCCGCGCACGCCGCGACGATCTTGCGCGGCAGTTCGACATGCGCTCGCGCGAACTCGGGGCCGTACGGATCGCCGCGCCGCCCTTGAAGCACGCCGACGAGATTGATGACCGCATCGGCTTCCGCGACGAACGCGGCGAGCTTGATGGGATCGTGGACATCGGTTTCGAGCACGTCCACCGGCAATAACGTGAGATGCGCGGCGTTCGAGCGACGCCGTGTCGCAATTCGCACGTTCTTGCCGAGATCGACCAGCGCGTTGACGAGATGGCTGCCGATAAAGCCGGAGCCGCCGATGATCGCCACGTTCTGATGTTGCATGTTCGCCTCTTGTGTCGCGGCTGTCCGCTTGCGCTGACGAATGCGGGGCTACGAGGTAAGGACGAGCCGCCGCGCGTGCTTCCGATGAACGGATGGCCGAGCGCGGCGTGGCGTGAAGCGCGCTTACGGCGCGATATAACCCAGCCGCGCCTTCAGCGATTGCGGACGGCCTTCGAACAGCGCCGCGTAATACACGGTGTTCGACAGCACGTTCTTCACGTAATCGCGCGTCTCGGAAAACGGAATGGTTTCAGCAAAAACCGCGCCCTCGACCGGCGCGCGCAAATCCTGCCGCCATTGGCGCGGCCTGCCTGGACCGGCGTTGTAGCCGGCGGTGGCGAGCACCGGCGAGTTGTCGAACTGATTGTAGATCATCGACAGGTAGTTCGTGCCGAGCAGAATGTTGGTGTCGATGTCGTTCATTTGCGCGCGCGACAGCGAGCCGAGACCGATCTTCTTCGCGACGAGTTGCGCCGTGCCGGGCATCAACTGCATGAGGCCGCCCGCGCCCACTTCCGAGCGCGCGTTGATGATGAAGCGCGATTCCTGGCGAATCAGACCGTAGGCCCATTCGGTGTCGAGCCCGGTGCTTTGCGCGTCGCGCTCGACGATCTCGCGGAACGGCGACAGATACCGCAGCGTGAAATCGTGCTCGGTCTTCGTCTTGTCGGCGGTGTTCACCGTGCGGTCGTACAGCTCGATGCGCTTCGCATATTGCGCGGCGGCAAGCAACTGACGGTCAGTCATGCTGCGCAGCGGCCAGTTCCATTCGCGATTGCCTTCGAGCCGCATGTTGAGCGCATAGAAACGCTGCGACAGCGCGAAGCCCGGCACCGACTGCATCTGCGCGATCTCGGCGTCCGAGACGGTCGTGCGCGGCGGCAGCGTGATCTTCTGGCCGAGTTCTTCCAGCGCGAGCTGGCCGTAGAAGTTGTATTGATCCGCGATGCTCTGGAATTCCTGATTGGCCGTGGCCGCGTCGCCCGCCTGCTTGACGGCGCGCGCATGCCAGTAGACCCACGCGGGCTGACTGCGCAGCGTCGGCGGCATCTGCTCGACGGACCAGCGGACCATGTTCCAGTCGCCCGCGAGCAGCGCGCTGCGCGTGCGCCATTCGTACGCCGGATTCGACAAAGGCGCATTCGCCGACAGCCGATACCAGTCCGCCGCCGACGGCATGCGCTTCAACGCCGCCTGATAGCCGATGGTGCCCCAGCCGATCGCGCGCTCGGCCGGCGTGAGACTCGGCGCGACGGAGCTGAACGTGGCCGCGGCCATCGCCGGATCGTTGCGTGCGAGGCGCGTGATCGCGAGCAGCGTCAGTTGATGCGCCGGCGTGTTCGGCATGACGCCGCGCGCGAGATACAGCGGCGGCTTGTTGACGGCGTTGTCGAGCAGTTCGGGCTTCGGCCGTTCCTGGCCGAGCGCATCGACGATATTCGCGCCGGTCGTCGTGTAGTTCTGCTCGTAGGCGAGGCGGATCTGCTGCCAGATGTCGTCGCTCGTGAACTGGCCGGACTCCGCGAGCGCCGCGATCAGATCGACGCAGCCGTCGCCGTACCATTTCGGATCGACGAGCAGCGCGCGCGCCGCCTCGGCGATGTTCTCGCCGCGCGACTGCCGCGCTTCGAGCCCATAGCATTTGACCTGCGTGTCGTCGTTGAGCACGAAGCGGGAATATTGCTGCTCGAAGTTGCGCCAGTCGTGCCGGCCGCCGAGCACCACGAGGTAGTCGTTGCGCATGCGGTCGGCAATGGCTTGACTGTCGTAGCGTTGCAGGAACGAGAGCACCGGCGCGTCGGGCGCGTCCGGGCGCGCGTGGCCTTGCGCATCGAAAAGCTGCGGCTTGATCGTGAAGTATTCGACGTAACCCGGCGCCGGATAATTCGGAATTTGCGCGGCGAGCGCGGCGGCACGGCCGGCGTCGTTCGCCCGGGCCGCCTCGCGCAACTGCATGAAGACGCGGTCGTCGGAGGACGGCGAAAAGTCGGCGTCCGGGCGCACGGCCGAGGCCGTTCCGCAGGCGACGAGCGTCGCGGCGGCAAGGGCGTAACCGACCGCAAGATATACTCGGTTGAAGCGTTTTGACATCGTTATTACTGGAGCGCGAGGTGGTCCAAAGATCGGTTGAAAGCATAGCACGCAACGTTTGCGCGGAACCTGTCCGCGCGGAGCCGAAAAGCGCCCTGCGTGCCACGCTGCTCGCGCGCCGAGAAGCGCAGGCCGAAGACCCGGCGCAAGCGGCGCGCAACGCGGCGCTGGCCGAGCGGTTGCGCGCGCTGCTCGATGAGCGCGCGGTCCGCTGCATCGGTTTTTACTGGCCGGTGGCGGGCGAATTCGACGCACGCGCGGTCATCGCGGATTGGCTCGCATCGGACGATGATCGCGAGGCCGCGCTGCCCGTCGTCGTGCAGCCGCATGCGCCGATGGCCTTTCACGCATGGCACGCGCAATCGCCGATGAAGCCGGGCCGCTATCGCATTCCGGTGCCGGAAGAAGAGAAAGTCGTGGTGCCCGAATTGCTGCTCGTGCCGTGCGTCGGGTTCGATTCGGACCGATACCGCCTCGGCTACGGCGGCGGCTATTACGACCGCACGCTCGCCGCGTGGCCGGTCGCGAAGAAGCCCGCGACCATCGGCATAGCGTACGAAATGGGCAAGCTCGGCGCCCTGCCGCGCGAATCGCACGACATGCCGCTCGATGCGATCGTCACCGAAGCGGCGCGTTACTGAGTCGCGCCTAGAGCGACGCCGCCGCGCGCGCGGCGGTGTCGTAAAGGCCGGATGCGTTGCGCATCAGTTGCGCCGCCTCGCCGATCTGTTCGTTGGTCAGCCGGCTTTCGCGCAGCGCGGAAATCAGGCAGCTTTCCCGCACTTCGCGGTACTTGCCGCACAACTCGCGCCCCGCCGGCGTCGTCGTGAAGAACACTTCCTTGCCGGCCTTTTCGCTCGTCACATAGCCGCGCGTCACGAGTTTCTTGAGCGCGTAGGTCGCCACATGCGTGTCCTCGATATTCAGCACGAAGCAGATATCCGCGAGCTTCTTCTTGCGGTCGCGATGGTTCACGTGATGCAGCAGCGACACTTCCACCGCCGTCATGTCCTTCGCGCCCGCCGCCGACATGCAGCGCACCATCCATCGGTTGAACGCGTTGCTCGCCATGATGAGCGCGTACTCGAATTCGGACAGTTCCGCGCTGGTTTCGGAGACGAGGTGCTCGGACGACACGATCTTGGTTGGCTGACGCGACATGGCGATGACCGTAGAAAAGTGCGTCGCAGTGTAGCGCAATGCGTTCGCGCCACACTCCAGACAAACGCGTATTGATAATTTCTTGATAATTTATTGACAATGTAACATTCCGAGACGGCGTGGCGAAAGCGGTCTCCCACGAAAACGCCGCCGTGCTCGAAGGACACACTCGAACGCATGACCAGACCACGAATCTATCCGCTCGGCGAAAGCGCGCTCGTCTGCGACGTCGCGCCGCCCGCCACGATCGACTGCCAGCGCCGCATCTGGACGCTCGCGGATTACGCGCGCCTGCTGCCGCATGTCGTGGAAGTCGTGCCGGGCATGAACAATCTGACGATCGTGTTCGATCCGCTCGAGGCCGACTACGACAGCCTCGCGGCGCAACTCGACGCGCAATGGGACGTCGCGGGCCACGCCGACACCGAAGGCACGCAGATCGACATTCCGGTGCGCTACGGCGGCGACGACGGCCCCGACCTCGCGGCGCTGGCCGAGCACGTCGGCTTGTCGGTCGATGAAGTGGTGAAGCGTCACACGCAAGCCGAATACATCGTGTTCTTTCTCGGCTTCCAGCCGGGCTTCGCCTATCTCGGCGGGCTCGATCCCGCGCTGCACATGCCGCGCCGCCGCGAGCCGCGCCTCGAAGTGCCGGCGGGATCGGTCGGCATCGGCGGGGCGCAGACGGGCATCTATCCGGCGACCTCGCCGGGAGGCTGGCAACTGCTCGGCCGCACGGACGTGAAGCTCTTCGACCCGACTCGCAATCCGCCGACGCTGATGCAGCCCGGCGACCGCGTGCGCTTTATCGCCGTGGAGGTGCGCGCATGATCGACGTGATTCGCGCGGGCGTGCTCTCGTCGGTGCAGGATCTCGGCCGCCCCGGTTATCGGCATCTCGGCGTCAGTTCGGGCGGTGCGCTCGATGCGCTGTCGCTCGAAATCGGCAATCGCATCGTCGGCAACCGGCCGGATGCGGCGGGCATCGAAGTGACGTTCGGGCCGACCGTGCTGCGCTTCAAGCGCGCGACGCGCATCGCCATCACGGGCACGGACTTCGGCGCGACGCTCGACGACGTGCCGGTCTATTCGTGGTGGAGCCTGCCTGTTCGCGCGGGCCAGGAACTGACGCTGCGGGCGGCCAAGCGCGGCATGCGCTGCTACGTGTGCATCGCGGGTGGCATCGACGTGTTGCCGATGCTCGGCTCGCGCAGCACCGATCTCGGCGCCTGCTTCGGCGGACTCGGCGGACGCGCGCTGCGCGACGGCGACCGCTTGCCGGTGGGCGTGCCGCAGCCGCACAAAGGCATCGCGTTCTCGCCGGAAGAACCCGCGTTCGGCGTGAAAGCGCCCGCGTGGTGCAAGTTCGTTCTCGTCGATGAACCCGCGCGTCGCGGCCGCCACGCGCCCGGCCTCGCGTGGGCCGCGCCGATCCGCGTGCTGCGCGGCCCGGAGTACGCGAGCTTCACCGACGATTCGCAGCGCGACTTCTGGGACGACGAATGGACCATCACGCCGAACAGCAACCGCATGGGCTTCCGGCTCGCGGGCACGCCGCTGGAACGCCGCGCGAAGACGGAACTGCTTTCGCACGCGGTGCTGCCCGGCACGATTCAGGTTCCGCCGAACGGCCAGCCGATCATTCTGATGGGCGACGCGCAGACCACGGGCGGCTATCCGAAGATCGGCGCGGTCATCAAGGCCGACTTGTGGAAGCTCGCCCAAGTGCGGCTGAACGGCGGCGTGCGCTTCGTCGAGACATCGGTGGAGGAAGCGCGCCACGCGCTCGCCGAAGAACGCCAGTACGTGAGCCAGGTGGAAACGGCCATCGCGATGCACGAAGAACGCATCGGGCGATGAAGGACAACCCAACGCAACGACTACTTCAAACGACATCATCATGCAGATCGATCTGAACGCCGATCTCGGCGAAGGCTGCGGCTCCGATGAAGCCCTGCTCGACCTCGTCAGCTCCGCGAACATCGCGTGCGGCTGGCATGCGGGTGGCGCGACTGCCATGCGCGACTGCGTGCGCTGGGCGGTGCAAAAGGGCGTCGCGATCGGCGCGCATCCGAGCTTTCACGATCCGGAGAACTTCGGCCGCAAGGAAATGGACCTGCCGCCCGACGAAATCTACGCGGGCGTGCTGTATCAACTCGGCGCGCTCGCGGCTATCGCGAAGGCGGAAGGCGGGCGCATCGCGCACGTAAAGCCGCACGGCGCGCTCTACAACCAGGCGGCCAGGACGCCGGACATCGCGGATGCCATCGCCGCCGCCGTGCGCGACTTCGATCCGTCGCTGCTCGTCTTCGGTCTCGCGAACAGCGGCCTGATCGATGCGGCCCGGCGCGCGGGGCTCGTCGCCATCGAAGAAGTGTTCGCGGATCGCGGTTATCGCGCGGACGGTTCGCTGGTGCCGCGCAAGGAGCCGGGCGCGCTGCTCGACGACGAAGACGCCGTGCTCGAACGCACGCTCTCGATGGTCCGCGACCAGCGCGTGCAGGCCGTCTCGGGCGACTGGGTGCCGCTCAACGCGCAGACCATCTGCCTGCACGGCGACGGCGAGCACGCGCTGGCATTCGCCCGGCGCATTCGCGGCGCGCTGGCGGATGCGGGCATCGGCGTTCGCGCCGCTCAAGCCGCCTGAGCTTCATTGAAGCATCGAACGCCCCGCCTTGCCGGGGCGTTTTAGCAAGCGGCCGCAAGAGCCGATAGTCGTTCGCTGTCACCACGCGCCCGCATCGAGGCGCGATGTTTGAATCGACAAACCGTTTGGAGATCTCATGGCAACCGCAGTCAACTTATGGCCGCTCATCGGCGTGGCCGTCATCATCGTGGGCTTCGTGCTGCGTTTCAATCCGATGCTGATCGTGGCCGCCGCCGCGATCGTCACCGGCCTGGCGGCGCACTTTCCGCCCGAGCGCATTCTCACGGCCATCGGCAGCGGCTTTCTGAAGACGCGCAACATTCCGCTCATCATTTTGCTGCCGCTCGCGGTGATCGGCCTGCTCGAACGCCACGGGCTGCGCGAGCGCGCGCAGATCTGGATTTCGAGCATTCGCGCGGCGACGGCCGGGCGTCTCCTGATCGTCTATCTGCTCGTGCGTGAGCTGACGGCGGCGGTCGGGCTGACGGGCCTGGGCGGTCATCCGCAGATGGTGCGGCCGCTTCTCGCGCCGATGGCCGAAGGCGCGACCGAAGCGCGTCACGGCAAGCTCTCGGACGCCGTGCGCTTCAAGCTGCGCGCGTACGCGGCGGCGACCGACAACGTGGGCCTCTTCTTCGGCGAAGACATCTTCGTGGCGTTCGGCGCGATCGTGCTGATGGTCACGTTCCTGAAGGAAGCGGGCATCGTCGTCGAACCGATGCACGTCGCCGTCTGGGGCATCCCGACGGCCATCTGCGCGTTCCTGATCCACGGTTTCCGGCTGTGGCTGCTCGACCGCCGACTGACGCGCGAACTCGACGCACTGACGCGCAACGTCGCGGGAGAAAAGGCATGACGCTCACCATCAACTATCTGTTCTATCTCGTCGGCATCGTGCTCGTGGTCGTCGCGGGCATGATTCTCACGGACAAGTCGCATCCGCGGCGGCTGTCGGCGGGCACGTTCTGGCTCGTCTATGCGCTCATCTTTCTGATCGGCGACTGGCTGCCGGTGTCGGTCGTCGGCGTGCTGGTCGTGGCGATGGCGCTGATCGCGGGCTTCGGCGGCGTCACCGGCGCGAAGCCCAAGATGCTCTCCGAGGAAACGCGCCGCCAGAGCGCCATGCGTCTCGGCAACAAGCTCTTCGTGCCCGCGCTGACGATTCCCGTCGTCACCGTGATCCTCACGCTCGGCGCGAGCCATCTCGTGTTCGGCGGCAAGCCGCTGATCGAACTGAAGAACGTGACGCTGATCGGCTTCGGCATCGGCTGCGTGATCGCGCTGGCGGTGGCGTGCGTGATGACGCGCGATACCGTCGGCCAGTCGATGCGCGAAACGCGCCGCCTGATCGACGCGCTTTCATGGGCCGCCGTGCTGCCGCAGATGCTCGGCATGCTCGGGCTGGTGTTCTCGGATGCGGGCGTCGGCAAGGCGGTCGCGCACGTCACGACGGCTTACGTAAACATGGATTACCGGCTCGTCGCGGTGGCGGTGTACTGCATCGGCATGGCGCTTTTCACGATGGTGATGGGCAATGGCTTCGCCGCATTTCCGGTGATGACGGGCGGCGTCGGCGTGCCGATTCTCGTCGGCGTGTTCCACGGCAATCCCGCGACGATGGTCGCCATCGGCATGTTCTCGGGCTACTGCGGCACGCTCATGACGCCGATGGCCGCGAACTTCAACATCGTGCCGGCCGCGCTTTTGGAGTTGCCGGACAAGAACGCGGTCATCAAGGTGCAGGTGCCCACCGCGCTGACGTTGCTGATCGTGAACATCTTCTTGCTGAACTGGCTGATGTTCATCTGATGCGGCGGTCGCGCTTGGGTGTCAGGAAGGCGCGACCACGAACCCGCGCTTTCTCAGCAACTCGAGCACGCCGCGCGGCCCACCGAGATGCAGCGCGCCGATGGCCACGAACACCGGCTTGTCGGGCGCGGCGAGCTGCACCATCCGCGCGACGAAGCGCCGGTTGCGCTCGTAGACCACGCGGTTGTCCACTTGCGCGGCGAGCGCCTTCGACCGCGCGAGCTTGCTGCTTTTCGCGTCGTCCCAGGCTTTGAGCGCGTCGGCATCGCCAATACGCCATAGCCGATGCAGCTCCTTCACGTCGGCGATGTTCTCGGCTGGCGTCTGCACCAGATCTTCCGCGAGCATCTCGCGTTGCTGCGCGGAGCTGAGTCGCGTGAACGTCGAAATCTGCTCGTTCAACGTTTCCAATCCGACGATCTTCCCGCGCACGCGCAGATAGACGTTCTGCAATTGCGCCTCGGTGCCGTACTCGCTCTGGAAGCCGGCCTTCAGCGTGTCGTAGGTTTCGATGAGCATCGACGCGAGCCACGGCCGCGTATGCCGCAGTTCCTTGAGCGCCGCCGGATTGCTGCGCATGCGCGCTTCGACTTTCTTCCACATGGAATCCGGCAGATAGTCGATCAGGCATTCGCTATGGCACATGCCATAGCGGTTCACGTCGTCTTGCGACGACAGCAGTTCGTCCGGGGAGATTTCGAGCGCGAGGGTCGGCGACGCATAGAGCGCCGCGAGAATGGGCTGGCGGAAAGGCTGCTCGGGCGGATAGTCGCTCGCGAAACCGACGTGCAGCGTGCCGAGCACGTAGAGCGTCGTCGCGCCCTTCGTCGCGACGTAGAACGGCATGTGCGGCGGCTGCGCGCGCACGGGGCCGCTCGCCGTGGTGCCGTTGCTGCGATCCACGCGCGACGGCTGCGCGGGCGGATCCGGAACGTCGGTCGCGCTGGCTTCGCCTGCGGGTTGCGGCGTGCCGCCCGGCGGCGCACGCGATCCCGTGACGGCGAAACTCGCGGGTGAAACGACGGCGCAGATTGCGGCCGCCATCGTCCATGCCAGAACCATGCATCGCGCGCGAGCAAACAACGCCGCGACCCACAGCGCCGCGCAGACCGCGAGCGCCGCCGCACTCGATGCAACGCGGCGCGCCCGGTCAGCGACCGGCCGCGCCGCCTGCGATTCAGGCGTCGCCTTCACCGACCTCCTCGGCGCGATGGCACGAGACCTGACGGCCATCGACCACCCGCAGCGCCGGCTCCTCGACGCGGCACCGCTCGATCGCATACGGGCAACGCTGATGGAACGTGCAGCCCGACGGCGGATTGAGCGGCGACGGCATCTCGCCTTGCAGCTTGATCTTGATGCGCCGGTCTTCCTCGAAGATCGCGGGCGTCGCGGACATCAGCGAGCGCGTGTACGGATGTCGCGGATTCGCGAAGATCGTCTTCTTGTCGCCCAGTTCAGCAATGCCGCCGAAATACATCACCATCACATCGTCGGCAATGTGCTCGACCACCGACAAGTTGTGCGAAATGAACACGTAGCTCGTGCCGAACTGCTGCTGCAGATCCATGAACAGATTGAGAATCTGCGCCTGAATCGACACATCGAGCGCCGACACGGGTTCGTCCGCGACCACGATCTGCGGATCGAGAATCATCGCCCGCGCGATCGCCACGCGCTGACGCTGCCCGCCCGAAAACATGTGCGGATAGCGCGACGCGTGCTCGGGCCGCAAGCCGACCGTGCGCATCATCTGCGCGATGCGCTCGGCGCGCTCCGTCGACGAGAGCTTCGTGTTGATCGCGAGCGGCTCGCCGAGCGTCTGCTCGACGGTCTTGCGCGGATTCAGCGAGGCAAACGGGTTCTGAAACACCATCTGCACGCGCTGACGCAGTTCCGCAATTTTCGCCTTGCTCGCGCCCGCGACGTCTTCGCCTTCGATCAGCAGCCGGCCGGACGTGGGCGCTTCGATCATCGTTAATTGGCGCGCGAGCGTGGACTTGCCGCAGCCGGATTCGCCGACGACCGCGAGCGTGCGACCGCGCTGCAATTCGAACGACACGCCGTTGAGCGCCTTCACCGTGCCTTGCGTGAACATGCTGCGCTTTACGGTGTAGTGCTTCGTGAGCCGGTCGGCGGCGAGCACGATGTCCTGCGTCTTCTCCTTCGGTACGGCGTTCATCGCGCGCCCTCCTCGACAATCTGCGCCTCGCGTTCGGCGCGCACCGCCTGCGCGACTTCCTGCGCCACATTCAGCGGCTTGATGCAGCGCGCGCGCACGGCGGCATCGCGCGCGTCGAGCTGATACAGATGCGGCCTGCCCTTCCAGCAGTCATCGACCACATACTTGCAGCGGGGCGCGAACAGACAGCCGCTCGGCCGGTCGTCGCGGCCCGGCACCATGCCCGGCAGCGCAGCGAGCCGCGCCGCGCCGCGGCTGTGCTCGGGAATCGCGGCGAGCAACGCCTCCGTGTACGGATGATGCGGCTCGCTGAAAATGGCCGGCACGTGGTTCGTCTCGATGATCTCGCCCGCGTACATGACCGCGACGCGCTGCGCGACCTCGGACACGACCGCCAGATCGTGCGAAATCAGCACGAGCGCCATGCCGCGTTCCTTCTGCAAGCGCACGAGCAGTTCCATGATCTGCGCCTGAATGGTCACGTCGAGCGCGGTGGTCGGTTCGTCCGCGATCAGGAGCTTCGGATTGCACGCGACCGCCATCGCGATCATCACGCGCTGATTCATGCCGCCCGACATCTGATGCGGGAACGTGTCGATGCGGTTCTTCGCGTCAGGAATGCCGACCTGATCGAGCAGTTCGAGAGCGCGCTTGTTCAGCGCATCGCCGCGCAAGCCTTCGTGCAGTCGCAGCACTTCCTTGATCTGATAGCCGACGGTGTAGCTCGGGTTCAGGCTCGTGAGCGCGTCCTGAAAGACCATCGCAATATCCTTGCCGATGATCTTGCGGCGAGCCCGCGCCGATGCCTTCAGCAGGTCGTGGCCGTCGAAGGTGATCTGATCGGCGGTGACTTTGCCGGGATGATCGATGAGGCCCATCAGCGCCATCATCGTGACGCTCTTGCCCGAGCCGGATTCGCCCACGACGCCGACCACTTCGCCCGGCTTCACGGATAAATTGATGCGATCGACCGCTTGCGTGCCGCCGAACGTCACCTGCAGGTTACGGATAGTCAGTAGATCGGTCATGTCATGCCATCCGTTTCAGTTTCGGATCGAGCGCGTCGCGCAGCCCGTCGCCGAGCAGGTTGATGACGAGCACCGAGACGAGAATCGAGAGGCCGGGCATCGTCACGATCCACCATGCGCTTTCGATGTAATCGCGCGCCGAGGCGAGCATGGCGCCCCATTCCGCCGCGGGCGGTTGCACGCCGAGGCCTAGAAAGCCGAGCGCGGCGGCATCCAGAATCGCCGATGAAAAACCGAGCGTCGCCTGCACGATGAGCGGCGCGGCGCAGTTCGGCAGCACTTGCGAGAACATGAGCCGCGCGGTGCTCGCGCCCGCCACGCGCGATGCCGTCACGTATTCCTTCTGCAATTCGCCGAGCGCGGACGCACGCGTGAGACGCACGTAACCCGGCAGCGCGACGATGGCGATGGCGAGCATCGTGTTGACGAGCCCCGGCCCGATGATCGCGACGACAGCCACCGCCAGCAGCAGCGACGGCAGCGCGAGCAGCACGTCCATCACGCGCATGATCGGCGTGTCGAGCCAGTGGAAGAACGCGGCCATCAGCCCGAGCACGACGCCCGGAATGAGCGCGAGCACCACCGACACGAAGCCGATCCAGAACGACAGCCGCGCGCCGTACATGAGGCGCGAGAGAATGTCGCGGCCCGCTTCGTCGGTGCCGAGCAGGAACATGCGGTTGCCGCCGTCGAGCCATGCGGGCGGGATTTTCACGTAGTCGCGATACTGCTCGATCGGGCTATGCGGCGCGATCAACGGCGCGAAAATCGCGATGAACAGCAGCACGAGCACGATGATGCCGGCCGCGACCGCGCCGCGATTGCGCGAGAAGTTCGCCCAGAACTCGCGCGCCGCGACCATGCGGCCGGACGGCGGCGTCAATGCGCCGGGCGGGATATTGTTTTGAACGTCAGCCATTCGTTATGCCTCGCGCCGAACCGCCTCAAATGAGGCATGCGCCCCCTTGGGGGGCAGCGAACAAGTGTGAGCGTAGGGGATCATGTTTCCTCAGCGAGTATGGCGAATGCGCGGATTCAACACGCCGTACAACAGATCGACGACCAGATTCACGACGATCACGAGCGTCGCGATCATCAGAATGCCGCCTTGCACGACCGGATAGTCGCGGCGCGAAATGGCGTCGATGAGCCACTTGCCGACGCCCGGCCACGAGAACAGCGTCTCGGTCAGCACCGCGCCCGCGAGCAGCGTGCCGACCTGCAAACCGATCACGGTCACGACCGGAATCAGCGCGTTGCGCAGCGCATGCACGACGACCACGCGCAACGGCGAAAGGCCCTTTGCGCGCGCGGTGCGGATGTAGTCTTCGCGCAGCACTTCGAGCATCGACGAGCGCGTCATGCGCGCGACGACCGCGAGCGGGATCGTGCCGAGCACGATGGTCGGCAGAATCAGATGCGAGAGCGCCGACGTGAACGCGCCTTCGTCGCTCGAAAAGAGCGAGTCGATCAGCATGAAGCCGGTGACGTGCGGGATGTCGTATTCCACCGCGATGCGACCCGACACGGGCGTCCAGCCGAGCTTCGCCGAGAAGAACATGATGAGGATCAAGCCCCACCAGAAGATCGGCATGGAGTAGCCGGTGAGCGCGGTGCCCATCACGCCGTGATCGACCGCCGTGCCGCGCTTGAGCGCCGCCGCCACGCCCGCCGGCAAGCCGACGACGAGCGCGAAGATCATCGCGCAGATGGACAGCTCGACGGTCGCCGGAAAGCGCGCCATGAATTCGCCCATCACGCTCGTATTGGTGATGATGGACGTGCCGAGATCGCCCTTGAGCGCGTGGCCGACATAGTGGAAATATTGAAGCGGCAGCGGCTGGTCCAGCCCGAGGCGCTTCATGGCTTCGGCGTGGGCCGCCGGGTCCACGCCCCGTTCGCCCATCATGACTTCGATGGGATCGCCCGGGATCAGGTGGATGAGCGCGAACGCGAGAATCGTAATGCCGATGAACGTCGGTATCACCATTCCTATGCGTCGCAAAACGAATCGGAACATGATCGCCCTTTGGTTCGTTCTTGGGGATAAATACGCTACCGGCGGCCGGATCGTTTGATCCGCGCCGCCGGACGTGTTTCGACTAGTTAAGGTTTAGTGCAAAAAGCATTCCGCCAGCAAGACTTACTGCAGGCCGACGCCATCGAAACGCACATAGCCGAGCGGCTCGATCTTCATGTTCGTCACCTTCTTGCTGACCGGTTGATAGACGGTCGAATGCGCGATCGGCGAGAACGGCAGTTGTTGCGCGAAGATCTGCTGTGCGTCGGTGTACGCCTTCGTGCGCGCGGCGACATCCGTGGTCGAGCGGCCCTTCACGACGAGATCGTCGAACGGCTTGTAGCACCACTTCGAGAAGTTGCTGCCCTTCACCGCATCGCAGCCGAGCAGCGTGCCGAGCCAGTTGTCGGGGTCGCCGTTGTCGCCGGTCCAGCCGATCAAGAGTGCGTCGTGTTCGCCCGCGTGCGCGCGCTTCAGATACTCGCCCCACTCATACGACACGATGTTCGCCTTCACGCCGATCTTCGCCCAGTCGGCCTGAATCATTTCAGCCATCAGACGCGCGTTCGGGTTGTAGGCGCGCTGCACGGGCATGGCCCACAGCGTGATTTCGAAGCCGTTCGGGAAACCCGCCTTGCTGAGCAGTTGCTTGGCCTTCGCAGTGTCGTACGCGTTTGCCTTCAGGTTCTTGTCGTAGGACCACTGCGTCGGCGGCATCGGCGCGGTGGCCGGCTGGCCCGCGCCCTGATACACGGAATCGATGATCGCCTTCTTGTTGATCGCCATGTCGAGCGCGCGGCGCACGTCGGCGTTGCCGAGATTGCTCTTCGTCACGTTATACGCAACGTAGCCTTCGTTGAAGCCGGCCTGCGACGGCGTATCCACATTCGATGCCGACTTCAGCGCCGCGATATCGCCCGGGCGCGGATAGCTCATCACCTGGCACTCGTTGCTCTTCAGCTTCTGCACGCGCACGGCGGCGTCCGGCGTGATCGAGAAGATCAGCTTCGAAATTTGCACCGCGTTCGGCTTCCAGTAGTCCGGATTGCCGTCGAAGCGGATGGTCGCGTCCTTCGTATAGCTGCGGAAGATAAACGGGCCGGTGCCGAGCGGATACTGGTTGATGTCCGCGGCCTTGCCGTCCTTCAGCAGCTTGTCCGCGTATTCGGCGGAGAGAATGGACGCGTACTCCATCGCCATGTTCTGAATGAACGGCGCGCTCACTTCCTTCAGCGTGAACTTGACGGTGTACGGGTCGACTTTTTCGATCTTCGAGATCAGCTTGTCGAGGCCCAGGTCCGTGAAGTACGGGAACTGCACGTTGTACGCCTTGCGGAACGGCTGGTTTGGGTCGAGCATGCGGTTGAACGTGAAGAGCACGTCGTCCGCGTTGAATTCGCGCGTCGGCTTGAAGTAGGACGTCGTCTGGAACTTCACGCCGTGACGCAGATGGAACGTGTACGTCAGGCCGTCCGACGAGACTTCCCACTTTTCCGCGAGACCCGGTTCGACTTTCGTGCCGCCGCGCTCGAATTCGACGAGGCGGTTATACACGGTGAACGTGTTCGCGGTGAAATCGGTGCCCGTGGTGTACTGCGCGGGATCGAAACCGGCGGGGCTGCCTTCCGAGCAGTAAACAAGCGTTTTGTTCGGGATTGCCGCGTTCGCGGCGCTCGCCGCGAAAAGCGTTGCCGTGGCGACGGCGCCCATGAGCGCCGACATGCGGGCGACTCGCAACAGGCCATTTTTCTTCATGTTTCCTCCAAGTCAATGCCAGCTTTTGGCCGGCGTAGCGCGATCTTACTTGATCGCGTCCACCGCCTTGTTAGCGGACGAAAATGCCGGCCGCAACACTAGCACGAACAAATGTTACGCGCGTGGTGGGTTTTCTCCACTTTCCACGTGGTGGATTGCGTCGGAGCGCGAAACGTCGGGCGTGCGGGAGGAAATGAAGAACCGCGCGGCGAGCGCCGCGCGGGTGATGCAAGAAACGCGAGATTCAGGCGCTTTGAAAACCGAGCCGTTCGCAGATCGTCCTGGTCGCGGCCGCGCCGTTGAGCGTGTAGAAATGCAGGCCGGGCGCGCCGTCGTCGATCAGGCGGCGGCACAGGCCCGTTACCACGTCGAGACCGAATTCGCGAATGGACTCGCGGTCGTCGCCGTAGCTTTCCAGACGCCGCGCGATCCACCTCGGCACTTCCGCGCCGCACATGTCCGAGAAGCGCATGAGCTGCGAGAAGTTCGTGATCGGCATGATGCCCGGCGTGATGGGCACGTCCACGCCCAGCTTCTTCGCTTCGCCGACGAACCGGAAGTACGCGTCCGCGTTGAAGAAGTACTGCGTGATCGCGGCGTTGGCGCCCGCCTTCACCTTGCGCGCGAAGTTTTCCATATCGGCGCGCGGCGAACGCGCTTGCGGATGAAACTCCGGATACGCGGCCACCTCGATATGGAACCAGTCGCCGTGCTCCTGGCGAATGAACGCGACCAGTTCCGACGCATAACGTAGTTCGCCGAATTCGCCCATGCCCGAAGGCAGGTCGCCGCGCAACGCGACGATATGGCGAATGCCGTGCTCGCGGTACGCGCCGAGAATCGCGCGCAGGCTTTCGCGCGACGAGCCGATGCACGATAGATGCGGCGCGGCCTGCAAGCCTTCGGCCGCCATTTCGAGCACGGTATCGAGCGTGCCTTGCTGCGTGGAGCCGCCCGCGCCGAACGTTACGGAGACGAACTTCGGCGCGAGCTTCGCGAGCTCCGCGCGCGAGGCGCGCAGCTTCTGCACGCCTTCCTGCGTCTTCGGCGGGAAAAACTCGAATGAGAGTTCGATGGGTTTCATGATGATGTGTGGCACAAAGCGCGGCGGCTAGCCGAAGTTGCGCTGCCCGAACACGAGCGCCGACAGAAGCCACGACACGATGCTGTACAGAATCGAGCCGAAGAACGCCGACCAGAAACCCGAGACCTCGAAACCCTTCAGCAGCGACGAGCACAGCCAGAAGCACAGCGCATTCACCACGAGGATGAAGAGGCCGAGCGTGAGGATGGTCACCGGCAACGTCAGGATGATGAGAACCGGACGCAGCACGGCGTTGATCAGCCCGAGCACCACCGCGACAATCAGCGCCGTGCCGAAACTGCGAATGTGTATGGACGGCACGAGATAGGTGATGATCAGCAGCGCGAGCGCGTTGATCAGCCATGTCAGCAGCACGGTCATCGAGGGTTCTCCGGTTTGTCGTCGTTCGGGCAAAGCGCGGCGCGGATGCGTGCGCATCCGCGCCGGCCCCGCCGCCGCGTGCGATTAATAGCGGTAGTGGTTCGGCTTGAACGGACCGTTCTTGTCGACGCCGATATAGCCTGCCTGCTCGTCCGACAGCACGGTCAGTTCCGCGCCGATGCGGCCCAGATGCAGGCGCGCGACCTTCTCGTCCAAATGCTTCGGCAGCACGTACACCTTGTTCTCGTACTTGTCGCCTTGCGTGAAGAGTTCGATCTGCGCGAGCGTCTGGTTCGTGAACGAGTTCGACATGACGAACGACGGATGGCCCGTCGCGCAGCCGAGGTTCACGAGGCGGCCTTCGGCCAGCAGAATGATGCGCTTGCCGTCCGGGAAGATGATGTGATCGACCTGCGGCTTGATGTTGTCCCACGTGTACTGGCGCGTGGAGGCAACGTCGATTTCCGAGTCGAAGTGACCGATGTTGCAGACGATCGCGTTATTGCGCATCGCCTTCATGTGGTCGTGGTTGATGACGTGGTAGTTGCCGGTCGCCGTCACGAAGATGTCAGCCTTGTCGGCGGCGTATTCCATCGTCACGACGCGGTAGCCTTCCATCGCGGCTTGCAGCGCGCAGATCGGATCGATTTCCGTGACCCACACGGTTGCGCCCAGACCGCGCAGCGATTGCGCGCAGCCCTTGCCCACGTCGCCGTAACCAGCCACGACCGCGATCTTGCCCGCGATCATCACGTCGGTCGCGCGCTTGATGCCGTCCACGAGCGACTCGCGGCAGCCGTACAGGTTGTCGAACTTCGACTTCGTGACCGAATCGTTCACGTTGATGGCCGGGAACGGCAGGCGGCCGTCCTTCTCCATCTGATACAGGCGATGCACGCCCGTGGTCGTTTCTTCCGTCACGCCCTGAATGTGCGAAAGGCGCGTGGAATACCACGTCGGATCGGCGTCGAGGTGACGCGCAATCGACTTGTACAGCGCGACTTCTTCTTCGTTCGTCGGCTTGGCGATGACCGAGCGGTCCTTCTCCGCCTTCGAGCCGAGAATCAGGAGCAGCGTGGCATCGCCGCCGTCATCGAGAATCATGTTGGCGAATTCGCCATTCGGCCATTCGAAAATGCGATGCGAGAATTCCCAGTACTCGTCGAGCGATTCGCCCTTGAACGCGAACACCGGCGTGCCGCCGTCGGCGATGGCGGCGGCGGCGTGATCCTGCGTCGAGAAGATGTTGCACGACGCCCAGCGCACGTCCGCGCCCAGCGCCTTCAGCGTTTCGATCAGCACGCCGGTCTGGATGGTCATGTGCAGCGAGCCCGCGACGCGCGCGCCCTTGAGCGGCTGCTGCGCCTTGTATTCTTCGCGGATTTGCACGAGACCGGGCATTTCCGTCTCGGCGATGTCGAGTTCCTTGCGGCCCCATGCGGCGAGCGACATGTCGGCGACAACGAAATCCTGGGTGGTGTTGGAATCGAGAACTGCGGCGTTCATCACGCCCTCCTTTCTAAAAAAGACTAGAAATGTTGACGTGAGCGCCGTTCGAATGCGGTGGCTCGGGGGCGCTTTTTAGGGCGCTTTGGAACCGTCCGGATTGAATGCCACCGAGCCTGGCGGATGAGGCTTGCTGCAAGCCGCTCAACCGTCGCAACGCTCCTCGGGGGCGAGTGACGATTGTAGCAAAGTCTTATTGGATCGTTTGCGTTTCAGCACACGCTGATTCGAATCATCGACGCCGCGTGAGCCGCATTTTACCGATGCGCGCGCCTAGAACGGCAGCGCGGAGAGCGCCGGCGCGAGCAGCACCATCACGACGCCCGCGATCATCATCGTAAGGCTCGCGACCACGCCTTCTTCGCTGCCGAGTTCGCGCGCTTTCGCCGTGCCGACGCCGTGCGCCGCCGCGCCGAAAAGCGCCCCGCGCGCGAGCCGCGTGCGCAGCGGCACGAGCGCGAGCACGATCTCGCCGAAGAGCATGCCGCAGACGCCCGTCGCGATCACGAAAAGCGCGGTGAGGTCTTTCGGCGCGTGAATCTTGTCGGACACGGCGAGCGCGAACGGCGTGGACACCGAGCGCGTCGCGAGGCTGCGCTGCAATTCCGGCGACAGATGCAAGAGCTTCGCGAGCGCAAGCGATCCGCCCACGGCAACCAGAATGCCGACCGTGACGCCGACCGTCAGCGAGATCCAGTGGCGCTTCAGAAGCGCGCGGTATTCGTAGATCGGCACCGCGAACGCGACGGTGGCCGGGCCGAGCAGCCACATGAGCCAGCGCGTGTCGGCGAAGTAGACCGAATACGGAATGCGCGCGGTCGTGACGATCAGCGCGAGCACGGCCGGCGCGGAAAGCATCGGCGTGAGCCACGGGCTGCGGAATCGCGCGTAGAGACTTTTCGACGCGAAGTACAGCGCGACCGTCAGCACGAAGCAGCCGGCGGCGATGAGGCGCGCGGCGTCGTCGGCGAGAAGCGAGGCGTAGAAGTGGTGCATGGCCGCGTGCTCAGGCGCGCGCGTGACGGGCGACGAGCGCGCGGCGCAACGCGAGACGACGTTCGAGGCGCGCGGCGCGATCGACGGCGAACGCGACGGCGACCATCACCATCAGCGTGCCCGCGACTACGACGAGCGCGAGCCGCCAGCCGTCTTCCATGAACAGGCCGCCGTACTGCACGGCCGCGACCGCTGCGGGGATGAAGAACAACAGCATGTCGCCAAGCAGCCAGTCCGCGCCCGCCTTCACCCAGCGCGGCGCGACGCCGCCGCAAAACAGCAGCGCGAGCAACGCGACCAGACCGACCACGCCGCCCGGCACCGGCAACGCGAGCTTGCGCGCGACGAAATCGGCGACGAACCAGATCACCGCGATGCCGCCGGCCTGCACCGCGACGCGGGCGAACCGGCTGATAGCGGCGCGAGCAGTGTTGGCGGTGCTTGCATTCGAAAGGACGGCGGACATGGCGTGGTGTGCGATTAGGGTTAACCTGTAGCCGAGTATAGAGCCGTCGTTTCCATAATAAAAATGACTTAACCTTATTCACTTCATTCCAATCCGGAATCCGAGGCCGATCATGGAACTGCGCGCATTGCGGTATTTCGTCGAAGTCGTCAAACAGAAGAGCTTTACCGCTGCCGCCGAGCACATGTTCGTCACGCAGCCGACCATCAGCAAGATGGTGAAGGCGCTGGAAGACGAAGTCGGCTCGCCGCTGCTGTTGCGCGAAGGCCGGCAGATGGTGCTGACCGATGCCGGGCAGATCGTCTACCAACGCGGCGTGGACGTGCTCGCGGCGCACGCGCGGCTGGAGGCGGAACTGAATGACCTCGGCACCTTTGGGCGCGGCACGCTCACCATCGGCATTCCGCCGATGGGCGGCTCGCTTTTCACGCCGGCCATCGCGGCGTTCAGGCGGCGGTATCCGAAAGTCGAGCTGAAGCTGTTCGAGCGCGGATCGAAGGCGATCGAGGCCGCGCTGATGGATGGCGAACTGGAACTGGGCGGCGTCCTGCAACCCGTCGATACCGATATGTTCGACGTGCTGCCGGTCAGCCGTCAGTTGCTATGGCTCGTCGCGCCGAAGGGCGCGCGCTGGGAAGACGTGCGCGAGGTGCCGCTGGCGGATCTCGCCGCCGAGCCGTTCGTGTTCTATGGCGAAAGCCTGGCGCTCAACGATATCGTGATGAACGCGTGCCGCGCGGCGGGCTTCACGCCGACCATCGTCGGGCGCAGCGGGCATTGGGATTTCATGGCGGCGCTAGTGCAGGCGGAAATCGGCATCGCGCTGCTGCCTGCGCCGTATTGCCGACGCCTCGACACCGACGCGTTCACGTGCCGGCCGGTTGTCGCGCCGGAGATTCACTGGGACATGGCGCTCGGCTGGCGGCGCAACGGCTATCTGTCGCATGCGGCGCGAGCGTGGATCGAGGTCGCGCGGGAAGTGCTGCCCGCCAACCTCGATCAGGACTTCTTGGCCGATGGATTCGCCCGCAGGCGGGGCAAGAAGGCGGATGCGGGCGGCTGATCTTCGTTGCGAAGCAACGCGCCCGTCTTGCTCGACCCGCTTCAGTTCACTTCCGTGAACTCGATACGGCGATTCGCCATGCGGCCCGCCGGCGTCGAGTTGTCGGCGATCGGATTGACTTCGCCGAGACCCTCGGCCTTCAACGAACTGGCCGGAATGCCGTGCTTCACCAGATAGCCGCGCACGGCTTCCGCGCGCTTCTTCGACAGTTCGACGTTCAGCGCCGCGCTGCCGGTGTTGTCGGAATAGCCGGCGATTCGCAGCATGATGGGCGCGCCGTGGGCGTCGCAGTCTTTCAGCGCCTGCGCCGACTTCGCGAGCGCGGCCATCGCGCTGGCGGGCGGCGTATTTGAACCGGTGCGGAAGTGGATGGGCTTGAGGTTCAGCATTCGCGCGATGGCGGGTGCGGAGCACGTTCCCGCAGTTGCCGCAGCGGATGCAGGCGCGGCCGCCGATGCTGCGGATGCCGCCGATGCCGCCGCCGCATTGGAAGCCGCCGCGTCCGCCTGCGCCGAAGCGAGACCGATGTTCCAGCCCGAGCCGAACAGCGCCTTCAGCTTTTCCAGCCAGCCGAGTTTGGCGTCAGCGGCCTTGCCGGCCAGTTCTATCTTGTCGCCGTCTATCTGCACGCGCGCGCCCGGCAGCGTCATCACGGGCACGAGGGTGTCGAGCTTGTCGAGCCATGCCGAAGGCTTCGTGTCCGGGTCGACCGCGACGTTCGCGTGGAACTTGTCCGCGCCGAACTTGGCCGACATCAGGTCGATCAGCCGTTGACGCTCCTCGTCGCTACCGACGGTCGCCTTGACGGTCGGCACGCCCGACGCATCGACGGTGATCGCGGCGAGCGCGTTCTTGCTCGGCAGCAGCGTCGGCATGGACGCCTGGCTGGCCACGGCCGCGCCGCTCGCCACAGCGTCGGACGACGCGGCAGCAACAGCGGAATCCGAAGCCGCCCCGGAAGCCGACCCCGAAGCCGACGCGTCCGCTTGCGCATCGTGCGCGGCGTCCTTGTGCTTCTCTTCCGTCGAACAGCCGCGCGCGACCAACGCCGCGAACAGCGCGAGCGCGGCGGCGTTCGCCACCCACAGCCACTTCCGCTTGTTCGACTTGTCCTTGTTTTCCTCGGTCTCGGGCGCGGGGTACAGGTCGCTGTGAATCGGGAACGCGGCGGCTTCCTGCGTGGACGGATGCTCCAGATGCGACGACACTGCCTTCAGCCGCGACGCCACCCCCGCCAGAAACGCGCCGACCGAGCCGAGACCAAGTGCCTGCGCGAAGGCGTCTGTCATGTTCGCGCGAACGACCGGCAACTGGTGCCCGAGCAGCGTGGGCAACTGGCCGACCTGACCGTTGTGCTGCGTGAAGTGACGCTTGAGCAGCCCGAGAATGGTCGCGCCGACCACGCCGGCCAAGACGCGCGTGACGTGCGCGGGCACGCCCGAATATTCGGCGATGCGTTCGCTGAGCGCGTTGACGTTGTCGTGCGAGGCAACCGCGCCGTCCACCGATGCGCTCGTGGCCAGCAGCGTTTGCATGCCGTCGTCGTTCAGCACGAAGTGCGGCAGTTCTTCGGCGATATGCGTGTTGACGGCCGGCGACATGACCGCGTTGAACAGATTGCGCGCGCCGTCGAGCGACGACGCCTTGTTCATCATGGAGCCGATGAGCGCAGGCCCGCACAGCGACACGACGCGCTTGGCGGATTCGGGCGCGCAGCCGACGCGCGCGGCGAGATGCTGCAACACGCTTTCGTTCAAAGCGCCCTGCACCGACTGATTGAGGTTGATGCTCATTGAGAAGACTTCCAGAAATGCGTTGTTGCACCGGGCCGAGCGCCCGACTCAGGCCGAACGATTATAGGTTCGGGGTCCTGCAAGTCGGCATGGCGGACTGAACAATCGGATTTGTCTCAGCTCTCGTGCCTTTAGGACTGCGCCTCAGAAAACTTGTCGCCGCTGTGACAACCGGGCGCTCGCGTCCGGCCGCCAATGAAGAGAGCGATGCCTCTACCCGTGCGCCGAAACGCCGGCCTATGATTCATGAATTCGAGATGGCTCCGACGCCGCCCGAGACAGGAGACCGCTGTATGAATGCTTCATCCGCCGATGCACCCGCCAGCCGGTTCGGTCAGACGCACGAGGTCGCGAATCAGGCGCCGCCGCTCGAGCGTTACGACGCGTTCGCCACCGATTGCGCGCTCGCGGCGGCGGTCGAGCGCGAAGGCGCCGGCTGGCACGCCGACGCCCTCTCGCGCGACGGCTGCGCGCTCACGCAGCCCGATGTTCTCGCGCTCGCCCATCTGGCCAACCGCCATACGCCGGAACTGGCGACGCACGATGCGCGCGGCGAGCGCATCGACGCGATCGAATTCCATCCCGCGTGGCACGAACTCCTGCGCCGGTTGCGGCACGCCGGCCTGCACGCTTTGCCGTTCGAACCGCACGCCCGCGCCGGCTCCATGGCCGCGCGTTGCGCGAGCTACTTTCTGCACGGCCAGCTCGAATCCGGTTCGCTGTGTCCGATCACGATGACGTTCGCCAGCATTCCGGTGTTGCGCAACGAGCCGGCTTTGTACGCGAGGCTCGCCGGACCGCTGCTGTCGCGCGAACACGATCCGCGCGACATTCCGCTCGAAGCCGGCAAGCGGTCGATGATGATCGGCATGGGCATGACCGAGAAGCAGGGCGGCTCCGACGTGCGCAGCAACCGCACGCGCGCCGAGCCGCTCGGCGCGGGCGGGCGCGGCGGCGAATACCGGCTCGTCGGCCACAAATGGTTCTTCTCCGCGCCGCAGTGCGACGCGCATCTGGTGCTCGCGCGCGCTTCGGCCGAAGGCGGGCTGTCGTGCTTCTATGTGCCGCGTTTCGCGCCGGACGGCCGCAAGAACGCGGTTCACGTGCAGCGTCTGAAGGACAAGCTCGGCAATCGCTCGAATGCGAGCAGCGAGGTCGAATTCTTCGATGCCTACGGCGTCATGGTCGGCGAAGAAGGTCGCGGCGTGCCGACGATCATCGAAATGGCGAACTTCACGCGGCTCGACTGCGTGATCGGCAGCGCGGCGCTCATGCGCGCGGCGCTCGTGCAGGCGATTCATCACGCGCGGCATCGGAGCGCGTTCGGCGCGCGGCTCGTCGATCAACCGTTGATGCGCAACGTGCTCGCGGATCTCGCGCTGGAATCCGAGGCCGCGACGCTCCTGTTCATGCGGCTCGCGGGCGCGTTCGAACGCAGCGCGGCGGCGGGCAGCGCGCCGGCCGAGCGCGCGTGGCGGCGCATCGTGACGCCCGCCGCGAAGTTCTGGGTCTGCAAGCGCGCGCTCGAATTCACCGGCGAAGCCATGGAAGTCTGGGGCGGAAACGGCTATGTCGAATCGGGCCCGATGGCGCGTTTCTATCGTGAAGCGCCGGTCAATTCGATCTGGGAAGGCTCGGGCAACGTGATGTGCCTCGACGTGCTGCGCGCGTTCGAGCGCGAGCAGGACGCGGCGCACGCGCTTCTCGATGACTGGCGCGACGCGGCATCCGCGCATCCGGCGCTGGGCGCGGCGCTCGGCGCGCTCATCGGAATGCTGACGGGCGATGCATCGGAAAGAGAAGCGTCGGCGCGGCGCATCGCGCAGCAGTTGGTGTTATGTGCGCAGGGCGTGTTGCTCGCGCGTCATGCGCCGGAGGACGTGGCGCAGGCGTTCATCGAGACGCGTCTCGGCGATGCGCGCGGCGAAACGGGGCGCGTCTACGGCACGCTGCCGGCGCGGTTCGACCACGCGGGGATCGTGGCGCGGGCGTTTGGCTAGTGCGACGGCGGGCAGAACCGTGCAAGGGGGCGTTCCAGCTGCCCTGGGGGGCGCGTAGTGATGCGAACAAATGAACTGGGTCAACAGCGACGCCCTGCTCATAAGGCCGCGCTGCAAGGAGAAGCGGCCGCGCCGCCGCTCTTCGCGGCCAGGCCGTCGGTATCAAGCGACCGACGAAGACGCTCACCGCCAGAGCCCACGCGACCAAGCTGCGAAAAATGCCCGGCGCCGGACAGTGCGCCGCACAGCCAATGGCATTTCAAGATCGCTTCGAAAAAGGAAGCGCCGGAGACCGACCCCGACGAAAGGCGCCCAGCCGGTCTAGGCAGCGGTGCTTGCAGCGGAAAAGCACACGATCGCCGCACTCGATTCAACGCAAGAGGCTACGCAGCCATGCGTTCTCGTCGGCAAACGGGCAGCCGCCGAAGCGCAAACAATTGCACCGCGCCCTCAACGCACCGCCCGCCCCGCCTCCCGCAACGGCTCTTCGTTCTCCAGCCGATACACCCACGAAAGCAGTTCCGCCACCGCCTGATAGAGCGCAGGCGGAATATGCGCGTCGAGGTCCACCTGCATCAGCAGCGAGACCATGTCCGGCGATTCGTGCACGTAGACGCCCGCCTCTTTCGCGCGCTGCACGATCATCTCCGCGACGATGCCATAGCCCTTCGCGACGACGCGCGGCGTCGCTTCGCGATTGCCGGCTTCGTAGGTGAGCGCGGTCGCCTGCTTGCGGCCATACGGCGTGCTCATGTCGCGCCTCCTTCATTGCGCGGCGACGCGCGAAACAGATGTTCGAGCGGCGACCGAACCGGCTTCGGCGCCGCATGGCCTGTGTCGTGCGCGACATCGGTGCCCGCCGCGCCGTCGATCGAACGCACCGAAAACGACGCCAGCGCGATGCCCGCCGCATCCAGTTGACGCGCGAACGCCGCGCCATCCGCCGCGAGCCGGGCCGCGCCCTTGTCGCTCGCATTGATGCGCGCGACGAGCTTCTCTCCGCTCAGGACCAGTTCGGCGTCCACGGTGCCGAGCGCCGGCAGCGACAGCGTGACGCGGGTGCGCCACGCGCGCTCGTCCGCCGCCGGTTCTGGCGCGCGGGCATCGCGCGGCTCGCGGGCAATTTCCCATTCGAAGCGCGTGCCCGGCCACGCCTCGCCTTGCCAGCGGAACTGCCCGTTCGCGAGAAGATCGAGTTGCTGGCGCACGATGTCGAGCGTCGCCGGATGCACGCCCGCCGCCACCGACGCCTGCATCGCCGAACCCGAACCGGACGGCGCGGGCTGCGCGCTCGCACTGCTCGCGCTCGCGGCTCCGCTCTGCGAATTCGAAAGGGCCGACGCGGGCGCGTCGCGCACCGACGCGGCGAGCGCCGCCGCCTGCTGCGGCGTCTGCGGCATCTCGACGGCGCGCGCGGGCGTCGGCGGGGCGTTGTCGTGAAGATCGGGGAAAACGGGCGACGCTAAGAACGCCGGCGCGGCATGCGCCCCGTCCGGCGCGCCTTCGCTCGCAAAATCGAACGGCAGCGACAGCGCGCGCGGATCGACGCGGGCCTGCGGCTCGTTGCCGAGCGAGGCTGCGGTGCGCTGGCCTGCGAGCCATTGCGCGAGATGCGATTCGTAGAAGAGCCCGCTTTCGCCGACGGTCTTCGCCAGCTCGCCCGCCAGCACGGACGCCGGCAGCGGCGGCAAATTCTGGCTCGCGGCGCGCGCCGCCGCGACGGCAGCGGCGTTCGACGAGAAAGCGGTATCGAAAAGGCCGGTGGTGAGCGCGGCGAACGCGCTCGCGGGGTGCGGCGGCGTCGGCCATAACGGCGCGTCGCCGATAACGGCCGACGCGGTGCCGGACAAGCGCGAAATCACGTCGAGCGTGCGCGCGACGCTGGAAAGCTCGGTCTGCGCCGATGCCGCCGGGCCCGCGCCCGCCGCGCCGGATTCCGGCGTGTCGGGCGTATCGACCGTGGCGGACGTGCCCGCCTGCGTCGTCGTGCGTCCCGCGGCGGCGCCCGCCGCGCCGTTCACCGCGTCGGCCGCGCGGATCGCGGAAAGGACGAGGTCCGAGCGGCCGGCCAGGAGCGTTGCTATCGCGGAGTCGAATCCTGTCATGCCGAGATTCCTCAAGTACGTCCGCGAAGCCTCGCGGCGTGTCTGCCTAACGCAGTCCTATCATCTTTTTGAGCACGCGCGCCGGACTGTTGACCGCGAAGAGCGCGGACAGCCGCGCGAGACTCGGCGATGTCAGGTCGCGGATGGCGGCGTCGTCGGCGAGAATCTTCTTCACGAGGTCCAGCTTGCGTGCCCGCGCGGTCTCGTCGAGCGCCGATGCGTGATCGGCGTCCTTCAACTGCTCGACGAGGTCGCGATACGTGCCCTGCATCGCCTTCAAATCGCCCAGGTCGCCTTCGCGCGCCGCTCTCAGCATCTGGGCGGACAGCGCGGCAATGGCTTCGTAGTGAGCGAAGTATTCTTCTGTCGTTTTCATTCTTCTGCGGCAGTCGCCCACCGTTTTTCGTTCAGACGGCTGCGGCGGTCATTTGCGCCACTTCCGGTCCGATACCGACCCACGCTTCCTCGAGCGTCGCCAGCAGATTGTCGACTTCCACGAGCATCGTCTCGCTCTGCTCCATGTTCGCCTGCAAAAGACGCCGCGTCATGTACGAATAGAGCGCGTCGAGCCGCTGCGCGATTTCGCCGCCCGCGTCCTTGTTGAGCGCCTGCTGAAGCCCGCTTTCGACGATGCTGATTGCCTTGCCGATCGCCTGGCCGCGCGCGCCCACGTTGTTCTGCTGCGTATGCATGCGCGCCTGCGCGATGGCCTGCCGCGCGCCCTGATAGAGCATCACGATGAGCCGGTGCGGGCTGGCTCCCATGACGCCGGTCTGAACGCCGACGCGCGCATATGCGTTGGCTCCCGCCTGTCCCTGCGAAAACATCGATGGCTCCTGTCTCGACGACTGTTACGGCTTCTCGCCCCGGTTAGCCGGGGCGCGCGTTCGCGCGTGCCCCGGCCCCGTCTCGTCCCGTGCAAATCCATGCAGCCGGCGAGCGTGGCTCGAAGCCCTCACCCGCGCCGCCTGCAACCTGTATCCCCCGCGACGCGAAGCACGCGGCATGTCGCCGTGTCGCTCCCGCGTCTGCCCCGGCTTTTTCCGGCCTGCGAACGTCCGCGCCGGCTCGAAACACGAAGGCGCGGCTCGCTTTCGCGAGCGAACCGTCGTTCGCCGGGCTGCTAACGGGGTTATCGGAGAAACGCGCAAAAGCTTTAGGGCGCAAGGGTTTGGGGGCGAAAACCAAGCTCAAAGGCAGGATCGGAACGGTCGGCGGCGCTCGCCGGGCGTTAGACGGAGATCTGCATGATGTCGTTGTACGCGCTCACGAGCTTGTTGCGCACCTGCAAGCCGAACTGAAGGCCGACGTTGGCTTTCTGCATGTCCACCATCACGTCGTTGAGCGAAACGTTCGGCGCGCCGACTTCGAATGCATGCGCCTCGTTGAGCGCGGTCGTCTGGTTGGCGCTGATCTTGTCGATGGACGACTTGAGCGCGTCCGCGAAGCTGCCCGCGGTCGCCGCGCCCGAACCCGCGCTTTGTCCGGTCACCGCGCCGGACGCCACCGTGGCCGCGCTGCCCGCGCCGCCGGCGGCCTGCGCCGACATCGACTGAATGGCGCTCATCGCGGCGGAAAGCGGATTGATCGGAAAGTTCATATTGACTCCGTGTGACAGCAAATTGATGCAGGACCGTGGAATTGCCGGCGTCTGGCCGGCTCGGACGGGCCGGTAAAAAATGGCTCGTCCGGGTATGAAAAAGATTAGCAGCGGACCCCGTTTCGAAGCGTACGAAGAACGGGGAAAACCCCGCTCTATTCACCGAATCGACTTGCAAGGTAGTGCGGATAATCCATCTCGTGAAAAGACTTCCCCAACCGCGGACGACACTGCGGCGCGGGAAGAAGCCAAGATTCGGAGCTTCGACGCTAATGGAAACGCCCAACAACTCATTGATCACGCCCGACGCCAGAATGGGCCTGGCGGGTGCGCAGCCGGGCGCGGCAGGCGCGCCCGCAGCGGGCGCGGGCCTTTCCGCCGGCGGTTTCGCGCAGCGGGTGCCAATGCTTTCGCAGTTTCGCTCGAACCCGCGCGTGCCGCTGATCGTCGCCGTCGCGATTCTGGCGATGGTCGTCGCCGGTCTCGTGATGTGGTCGCGCCAGCCGGACTACCGCGTGCTGTTCAGCAATCTGTCGGATCGCGACGGCGGCGCGATCGTTGCCGCGCTTCAGCAGGGCAACATTCCCTACAAGCTGTCCGACGGCGGCGGCGCCATTCTCGTGCCGGCCGAGCAGGTTCACGAAACGCGTCTGCGTCTCGCGAGCCAGGGTCTGCCGAAGAACGGCTCGGTCGGCTTCGAACTGATGGACAACCAGAAGTTCGGCATCAGCCAGTTCGCCGAGCAGATCAATTACCAGCGCGCGCTCGAAGGCGAGCTGGAGCGCACCATTGGTTCCATTTCGTCGGTGAAGTCGGCGCGCGTGCATCTCGCCATTCCGAAGCCGAGCGTGTTCGTGCGCGACAAGGAACTGCCGACCGCTTCCGTGATGGTGAACCTTTACCCCGGCCGCGTGCTCGACGAAGGCCAAGTGCTCGCGATCGCGCACATGGTGGCATCGGGCGTGCCGGACATGCCGGTCAAGAACGTGAATATCGTCGATCAGGACGGCAACCTGCTCACGAGCCAGAGCGCCGTCAACGGCCTGGACGCGTCGCAACTCAAGTACGTGCAGCAGATCGAGCACAACACGCAAAAGCGCATCGACGCCATTCTTTCGCCGCTCTTCGGCGCGGGCAATGCGCGTTCGCAAGTGAGCGCCGACATCGACTTCTCGAAGCTCGAGCAGACCGCCGAAAGCTACGGCCCGAACGCCAACCCGCAGAACACGGCGATCCGCAGCCAGCAGTCGAGCGAATCGAGCGAAACGTCGGGCAGCGGCGCCTCGGGCGTGCCGGGCGCGCTCTCGAACCAGCCGCCGCAGCCGGCGTCCGCGCCGATCGACGCCGCCGCGTCGGGCACGACCGCCACGCGTTCCACGCCGACCAATCTGCGCAAGGACACGACGACGAACTACGAAGTGGATCGCACCGTGCGCCACTACGAGCAGGCGACGGGCGGCATCAAGCGTCTGTCCGTGGCGGTGGTCGTCAACTACGAGCGCCAGGTCGATGCGAAGGGCAACGTCACGATGAAGCCGCTCGCCGCCGACAAGCTCGCGCAAGTGCAGCAGCTCGTGAAGGACGCGATGGGCTTCGACGAGAAGCGCGGCGATTCGGTCAACGTGGTGAACAGCGCGTTCTCGTCGGATTCGGACCTGACGCCTGCCGTGCCGTGGTGGCGCACGCCGGACATGATTGCGCGCGGCATCTCGCTCGCGAAGTACGTGGGTATCGGCATCGTCGCGCTGTTCCTGTACTTCAGCATGGTGAAGCCCGCAATGCGCCGCGCGTTCCCGCCGCCGCCGGAAGAAGCGCCCGCGCTCGCCGCAGCCGACGAACTCTCGCTGCTGGACGGTCCGACGATTAGCGGCGAAGCGAAGCAGGACGAAGACAAGGATGCCGAGGTCAGCCTCCTCGGTCATGAAAGCAACAAGGCCAAATTCGATCGAAATCTCGACTACGCGCGAATGGTCGCGCGGCAGGATCCGAGAATCGTTGCGACGGTCGTGAAGAACTGGGTGTCCGATGAACGCTGAAGGTCTCAATAAAGCCGCGCTCCTCCTGATGTCGATCGGAGAGGAAGAAGCCGCCGAAGTTTTCAAGTATCTCGCCCCGCGCGAGGTGCAGAAGATCGGCGCCACGATGGCGGCGCTCAAGAACGTGACGCGCGAGCAGCTCGACAACGTGCTGACCGAATTCGTCGGCGAAGCCGAAAAGCACACGGCGCTTTCGCTGGATTCGAGCGAGTACATTCGCTCGGTGCTGACGAAGGCGCTCGGCGAGACCAAGGCCGGCGCGCTCATCGACCGCATTCTGCAAGGCAGCGATACGAGCGGTATCGAAGGCCTCAAGTGGATGGACTCGGGCGCGGTCGCGGAACTCATCAAGAACGAGCATCCGCAGATCATCGCGACGATTCTCGTGCACCTGGACCGCGATCAGGCGTCGGAAATCGTGTCGCTGCTAAACGACCGCCTGCGCAACGACGTGCTCCTGCGCATTGCGACGCTCGACGGCATTCAGCCGGCCGCGCTGCGCGAACTCGACGACGTGCTGACGACGCTGCTTTCCGGCAGCGACAACCTGAAGCGCGCGCCGATGGGCGGCATTCGCACGGCGGCGGAGATTCTCAACTTCATGTCGAGCAATCACGAAGAAGGCGTGCTTTCGAACGTGCGCGAGTACGACGCGGAACTGGCGCAAAAGATCATCGACCAGATGTTCGTGTTCGAGAACCTGCTCGACCTGGAAGACCGCGCGATCCAGTTGCTGCTGAAGGAAGTGGAATCGGAAACGCTGATCGTGTCGCTGAAGGGCGCGCAGCCCGCGCTGCGCCAGAAGTTCCTCTCGAACATGTCGCAGCGCGCGGCCGAACTGCTCGCCGAAGACCTCGATTCGCGCGGTCCGGTGCGCGTGTCGGAAGTCGAGCAGCAACAGCGCAAGATTCTGCAGATCGTCCGCAATCTGGCGGAAAACGGCCAGATTCAGCTAGGCGGCAAGGCGGAGGACGCGTATGTCTGACGCCGCCACCCAGAACCGGGGCGAGAAGGCGCCCGTCTCCGCGTATCAACGCTGGGAGATGGCGTCGTTCGATCCCGTCACCGTCGACAACAGCGCGGCGGAACAGGCGGCGCTCGAAGCGCATCTGCGCCGCATCGAAGAAGACGCGCACGCGCACGGCGTCGCCAAGGGGCACGTCGCCGGTCAGGCGCTCGGCTATCAGGCGGGCTTCGAGCAAGGCCACGCGAAGGGTTTCGAGGACGGCCGCAAGGAAGCGCTCGCGCAGGCGGCGCAACTCGCGCAGATCGCCGATGCGTTCAAGACCGCGCTTCAGGCCGCCGACGCCGCCATCGCGGAAACGCTGGCCGGGCTGGCCGTCGATATCGCGCAGCAGGTCGTGCGTCAGCATCTGGCGCTCGATCCGACCGCGCTCGTCGCCGTCGCCCGTGAAGTGATCGCGGCCGAGCCGGAACTGTCGGGCGCGCCGACGCTGATCGTGAGCCCGGCCGACCTGCCGATCGTCGATTCGTATCTGAAGGATGAACTGGAATCGGCGGGCTGGACGGTGCGTCCGGACCCGGCCATTGAACGCGGCGGCTGCAAGGCGCACGCCGCGACCGGCGAGATCGACGCGACCAACGCGTCGCGCTGGGAACGCGTCGCCGCTGCGCTCGGGAGGAACAAGCCGTGGTGAACCATCGCATCACGCAGGACGGGTTGTCCGCGCTGGAACAGGAAATCGCGCGGGCGTCGTTCGGGCCGCTCGCGAGCGAAGAAGCCGCAAGCGACGCCGCGCCGGACGCGTACGCCGCGCACACCATCGCCGAACTGGCGAAGCTCGCGGGCAATCCCCACATCGACGCGTGGCGCGACAAGCTCGACGCGCTGAGGTCGCGCAACGCCATCGCGAAGCCGCTGCGTCCGTGCGGGCGCCTCACGCGCGCCGCCGGCCTCGTGCTCGAAGCGGTCGGCCTCAAGATGGGCGTGGGCTCCGAATGCATGATCGAACTGCCGCCCGGCAGCGCGATCCCGACGGCGGAAGCGGAAGTCGTCGGCTTCGCGGGCGACAAGCTGTTTCTGATGCCGACCACCGAAATGAGCGGCCTCTTGCCCGGCGCGCGCGTGTATCCGCTGGAAAGCGCGCCGATCAACGATCCGATGGCGGGCGCGAAGCGTCTGCCGGTCGGCTGGGAAATGCTCGGCCGCGTGGTCGATGCGTCCGGCCGTCCGCTCGACGGGCTCGGCCCGCTCGGCGCGAAGGTCGATGCGCCGCTCGCCGCGCCGGTCATCAATCCGCTGAACCGCGAGCCGATTCACAAGGTGCTCGACGTGGGCGTGCGCGCGATCAACTCGCTGCTCACGGTCGGGCGCGGCCAGCGCATGGGCTTGTTCGCGGGTTCCGGCGTCGGTAAGTCGGTGCTGCTCGGCACGATGGCGCGTTATACGAGCGCGGAAGTGATCGTGATCGGGCTGATCGGCGAACGTGGCCGCGAAGTGAAGGAGTTCATCGAGCAGATTCTGGGCGAGGACGGTCTCGCGCGCTCGGTCGTCGTGGCCGCGCCTGCGGACGTGTCGCCGGTGCTGCGGATGCAGGCCGCCGCGTACACGACCTCGCTCGCCGAATATTTCCGCGATCAGGGCAAGCATGTGCTGATGCTGATGGATTCGCTCACGCGCTACGCGATGGCGCAGCGCGAGATCGCGCTCGCGATCGGCGAGCCGCCTGCGACCAAGGGCTATCCGCCTTCGGTGTTCGCCAAGCTGCCGGCGCTCGTCGAGCGTACCGGCAACGGGCCGGAAGGCGGCGGTTCCATCACCGCGTTCTATACGGTGCTGACCGAAGGCGACGACCAGCAAGACCCGATCGCCGACTCGGCGCGGGCCATTCTGGACGGCCATATCGTGCTGAACCGGTCGCTGGCGGAGGCGGGGCATTACCCGGCCATCGACATCGAGCAGTCCATCAGCCGCGCGATGACTTCGCTCATCGACGACAAGCATCTGGAACGCGTGCGTCTTTTCAAGCAGATGCTGTCGCGCTACCAGCGCAACCGCGACCTCATCAACGTGGGCGCGTATTCGAGCGGCCGCGACGCGCTGCTCGACCGCGCGATTGCGCTGTATCCGCGGATGGAGTCGTTTTTACAGCAAGGTTTTCGTGAGCAGGCAAATTTCGAACCGAGTCTTGATTTGTTGCATCAGCTTTTCGACTAGTATTCGAGCCATTCGTCATAAGAACACGTAGAGCCCTGAAGACCACAGGAACCGCCACGTCATGTCCAAGAATCTGCCGATCAACACGCTCATCGAACTCGCGCAAGAAGAGCTCGACGCCGCCACCAAGAAGCTCGGGAAGTTGCAGCAGGAACGCAACGAGGCCGAGAAACAGCTCGAATCGCTCGTTGCCTACCGCGACGAGTATCACGCGCGCTTCACGGCATCTGCCCAGCAAGGCACGACGGCGCAGACGCTGCGCAACTTCCAGGCGTTCGTCGATACGCTGGATTCGGCCATCGCGCAGCAGCGCATGCTGCTCGTGACGGCCGACCAGCGCATCGAGGCGGCAAAGCCGGAGTGGCGGCTCAAGAAGCAGAAGGTCGGCAGCTACGAAGTGCTGGCTGCACGGGGCGAAGCGGTTCTCGCGCGCAAGGCGGCGCGTGTCGAACAGCGCGAAGCGGACGAGCACGCGGCGAAAGTGCTGCGCATGCGAGCCGAGCGCGCCTGACGGATTTTTAGCGGCGCTGCTGTCATGGCAGCGAGCGCCGCGTGTAGTTTATTTCAGGATTTAAGAGGTCGAACATGTCCTCCGTTTCAACCATCGGCGCGCTCACGGGCGCGAGCTCGTCGAGCGCATCGACGGCCAAGCGCGCGGCGAGCGCGGGCGTTTCGTTCGGGCTGACGCTGCAAGGCATCACCGACCGCGCGAACGCGGACGCCCTCGCGGCGAAGGCACTCACGTCCGGCGACAAGTCGAGCGTGCACGACGCCCCGAAGCCCGACGACAGCGCGAACGCCGGCAAGAGCGATGACGCGCAGGCGTCGACATCGGCGGACGCGAACGGCAAGACCGACGCGACGCACGACGCGCCGAAACATGCGGACAAGAGCGACGGCGCGGACGCGTCGAAGCCGGCCGCGAGCGCCAACGCGAACGCGAAGCCTGCGAATGCAGCCGATGCCGCTGCGAAAGCGGCCGCCGAAGCGAAGGCGCGCGCCGACGCCGCCGACGCGTCGGATGCGGATGCCGATGACACCAGCCTCGCCGCGCTCACCGATGCGGCGACTGGCGCGGCCACGGCGGCATCGGCGGACGGCGACGCATCCGCGACCGGCGACGCGAAGAAGAGCGCCGACGCGAACCCGGCTCAGGATGCGCTGCAAGCCGCGCTTGCGGCGATGAACGGCACGCCGGCCAATGCGGCTGCCGTGGCTGCGGCTGCGCATGCCGGCGGGAATGCCGCGAACGGCGCGAATGGCTCAAACGGCGCCAAGGCGACGGACGGGACGACGAGCGAAACGCAGGGCGCCTTGCTCGGCGCGGGCGCGAAGGGCGCGCGCGGCATCGCGTTGACGAACGGCGCATCGGGCGATGCGAAGAACGCGGCTGCGAGCGCGGCGCAGACGAACGCCGCCGCGCTTGCCACGGCGCAGGACGCGCTGACGCCGGCCGGCGACGGCGCGAGCGCCGCGTACAAGCAGTCCGCCGATGCGGCGGCGCATGCGGTCGCGTTGCAGGCGGCATCGGCGAATGCGGGCGTATCGAGCCCGCAAGGCGCGATGACGTCGGCGACGAGCGCGGCGATTGCGCCGCACGTGGGCGCATCCGGCTGGGACGATGCGTTCAGCCAGAAGGTCGTGTTCGTGTCGAAGTCGGATCAGCAGAGCGCGGAGCTCACGTTGAATCCGAAGGATCTCGGACCGCTGCAGGTGACGCTTCAGGTCGCCGACAATCATGCGCACGCGCTGTTCGTGTCGCAGCATGCGCAGGTGCGTGAGGCGGTGGAAGCTGCGATGCCGAAGCTTCGCGAGGCGATGGAAGCCAATGGCATCAGTCTCGGGAGCACGAGTGTCTCGGATGGGTCGGCGTTTGGGCGTCAGTCCCAGGGGGATGGTCAGGGCGGGGCTTCTTCTTCCTCTCGCGGAGGGCGGGGTGTTGGCGGTGGCGGTGGTCTCGAGGCCGCTGGCGGGGGCGTTTCTGCGGTCGTTCGGCGGACCGTGGGGCTTGTGGATACTTTTGCTTAAGGGCTTCTCTTTCCCCGATGGGCGTTGGTTTGGGTTCGGTCGTTGGGGTTGCCCTTTGCCGGGGCGAGGTTGCGGACCTACGCGGTAGCGCTTGGGGCGGTCTTTCTTTCGTTCTTTCGGGGAACTTATTCTCGCGTCGGTCTATTGGCGCTGCCCCTCCCCGGGGCGGGGGTCACTTTCTTTGCTGCTGTGTATAGACCGGAGACATGGGTAACAGGTGTGTCAGGACATAGGTAACACAGTCAACTGCTCCTGCTGCGCTCTTTCAAGTCGACGGTATCGATTCGATGATGAAGGAAGTACACGTCATAGCAGCCGTCGGTGTCCGGACACGCCCGCAGGGCGATCGGCAGGTTCGCCAGCGCGCTTGAGACTTTTTGACTGCGCTGGCGATCTGGCTGATGCGCCTTGGCATCCGGATCTCGTACAGCCGCCCCCGGCACCCGCAGACCAACGGTAAAGACGAACGGTTTCAACACGGCGCAAGTGCTCGCGCACCACCCGCGTGGGCGTGCTGCCGCAAGCATCGAGCGCCAGATCGAAGCGCGAGTGATCGTCCAGCACGGTGAACGGCGCGCAGCGCGTCCCACTGTCGAGTTCGATGCAGCCCTTGAAGTCCATCTGCCACAAATCGTTGGGATGCGCGTGTTCGAAGCGCTGCCACGGCAAGGC
>NZ_JALQDC010000019.1:0-10368 GCF_023631445.1 Caballeronia sp. GAWG1-5s-s
GCGCGTGTTCGAAGCGCTGCCACGGCAAGGCTGCGGTGCTGCTCTCGGCGCTGATCAGGCCGTGCCGATGCAGAATGCGCGTCACGGTGCTCGGCGATGGGGTTCGATCGCAACCGAGATCGCTCATGCGACGCGCGATTTTGGGCGCGCCCCAGGCTGGCTGCGCTTGACGCAACTCGACCACGCGCGCCTCGACATCGGCCGCCGTACGCGACGGGCTATGGATGGGCCGCCGGCATCGATCGGCCAGCGCGGTGTCGCCCTGCTCGTAGCGCCTGATCCACTTGTAGCCGGTCTTCGGACTAATGCCGTACTGGCGACACAAGGCGCGTCGATTGGCCCCTTCTTGGCTGGCGAACTTCACGAACTCAAGCCGCAGTTCCATGATGTCTTTGCTATCCCAGGTCATGACCGACTCCGGACGAACCATTCGTCCGAAGTGTTACCTATGTCCTGGAACAGGTGTTACCCATGTCTCCGCTCTATACACAGCAGCAAAGAAAGTGACCCCCGCCCCGGGGAGGGGCCACGCTTATAGACCGACGCGAAAACAAGTTCCACGAAAGAACGAAAGAACGAAAGACCGCCCCGAGCCCAAGTCCCACGAAAGAACGAGCTGACGAACCGTTACTGCGTAAGTTAGCAAACCCGCGCCCAGCCAAGGGGCAAACCCCCAACAGCCATGCGCAACGACAAGCTCCACACAAAGCCCCCCACACCGAATCCTCAGTTCCGCCCCCGACCAACCGCCCGAGAACCCCAAAAAGGCACCAAAAATCCCCTCTGTTCGACCCATCACGACAAGCCGCGATAGCGAACAATTCAACCTATCGAAAGAGGCACGCATTCATGGCTACCACTACTGCAAACCAGCAACCCATCGTTCCCGCGAAGAGCGGCAAGCTCAAGCGCATTCTGATCATCGCCATCGGGGCGATCGTTCTGCTCGGCGCAGGCGCCGGCGGCGCGTACTTCGTGCTCGGCAAGTCCGCGCACGGCCCCGCGAAGCCCGCGCCGCTGCCGCCGCCCGTGTTCTTCCCGCTCGAGTCGCTGACAGTCAACCTGCAAGCCGACGACGGCATCATGCATTACCTGCGCGTCGGCCTCACGCTCAAGCTCAAGGACGAGAAAGGCCAAGCCGCGCTCACCGAACGCATGCCGGAAATCCGCAGCCGCATCCTGCTGCTGCTCTCCGCCAAGCATCCGGACGACCTCGCGGGCATCGACGGCAAACGCAAGCTCGCCGACGAACTGCGCGTAACCGTCGAAGCCGCCGCCAGTACGCCCGAGCAGCCGGCCCACATTCAGGAAGTGCTCTTTACTGAATTCGTCGTTCAGTAAGCGCCCGGCACCCAATCAAGGAACGAGAGAGTCATGGGCCACGAAGAGTTCATGTCGCAAGAGGAGGTCGATGCCCTCCTCAAGGGCGTCACCGGCGAGATCGACCAGGTCTCCGACGAAAACAAGCCAGCCGGCGTGCGTCCGTACAACATCGCGACGCAGGAACGCATCGTCCGCGGCCGGATGCCCGGCCTCGAAATCATCAACGACCGCTTCGCGCGCCTCATGCGCGTGGGCATCTTCAACTTCATGCGGCGTTCGGCGGAAATCTCCGTCGGCCCCGTGAAGGTGCAGAAGTACAGCGAATTCACGCGCAATCTGCCGATCCCGACCAACCTGAACCTGGTCCATGTGAAGCCTCTGCGCGGCACGTCGCTGTTCGTGTTCGATCCGAACCTCGTGTTCTTCGTCGTGGATAACCTCTTCGGCGGCGACGGGCGGTTTCATACGCGCGTCGAAGGCCGCGAATTCACGCAGACCGAGCAGCGCATCATCCACAAGCTGCTGAACCTCGTGTTCGAGCACTACGCGGCCTCGTGGCGCAGCGTGCGCCCGCTCCAGTTCGAATACATGCGCTCGGAGATGCACACGCAGTTCGCCAACGTCGCGACGCCGAACGAAATCGTCATCGTGACGCAGTTCACCATCGAATTCGGCTCGATCGGCGGCACGCTGCACATCTGCTTCCCGTACTCGATGATCGAGCCGATCCGCGACGTGCTCTCCTCGCCGATTCAGGGCGAAGCGCTCGAAGTGGACCGCCGCTGGGTGCGCGTGCTGTCGCAGCAGGTGCAGTCGGCCGAAGTGGAGCTGACGGTGGATCTCGCCGAGATTCGCTCGTCGTTCGCGAAGCTGCTCAACATGCGCGCGGGCGATGTCTTGCCGATCGACATTCCCGAGCAGGTCGTCGCGAAGGTGGACGGCGTGCCGGTGATGGAATGCGGTTACGGAATTTTCAATGGTCAATATGCGCTGCGTGTCCAGAACATGATCAGCAGCGCCAGCGATTCGACGAAGGAAGGTAGTTATGAGTGATCTGATGCAGGAAGGCACCCAGCCCGGCGCGACCGACATGAAAGACGAAGAACTCTCGATGGACGATTGGGCGAGCGCGCTCGCCGAACAGAACGGCAACGAAGCGCCGGTCGCATCGGCGGGCGTATTCCAGCCGCTGTCGAAGGCCGCGGCGCCCTCGACGCGCAACGACATCGACATGATTCTCGATATCCCCGTGCAGATGACGGTGGAACTCGGGCGCACGAAGATCGCGATCCGCAACCTGCTGCAACTGGCGCAGGGCTCGGTCGTGGAACTGGACGGCCTCGCAGGCGAGCCGATGGACGTGCTCGTGAACGGCTGTCTGATCGCGCAGGGCGAAGTGGTCGTGGTGAACGACAAGTTCGGCATTCGCCTGACGGACATCATCACGCCGTCCGAACGTATCCGGAAGCTGAATCGATGAAACGCCTCGCCACCGTTGTCGTGTTGGCCGCGCCAATCTTCGCCCATGCAGCCGACATGAACGCCGTGAATCATGCCGCGCAGATCGCCTCGGGCGTCGGCGCGGGCAGCGCGGTGCCTTCGCTCGGCTTCGGCGCGGTGCTGCAAACGCTGCTCGGGCTCGCCGTCGTCATCGGCTTCGTGTTCGGCTGCGCATGGCTCGCCCGCAAGTTCGGCTATCAGGGCGGCAAGCGCAGCGGGCTCGTCAAGGTGGTGGGCGGCGCATCGCTCGGCAACAAGGAGCGCGTGGCAGTGGTCGAGGTCGGCGATACGTGGCTCGTGCTCGGCGCGGGCCCCGGCAACGTGCGGCTTCTGCACACGATGCCCGCCGGTTCCGCCGAAGCCGAAGTGCCGGCCGGCGTGACGGGATCGCCCGCGCAAACGTTGCCGGGTTCGTTCGGCCAGCGCTTTCGCGATGCGCTCGCCGGCGAAGCGAACAAGCGGCTTCAGAAGTTCGTCAGTACCGGCAAGTAAAGCCGACCGTTCCAGCCGATCCATCGGGCGTGCTCCGCGAGGACCACGCCCGTTTTGCTTTGGGCGACGCGCGCTTTCGCAATAGAACGAGTTGGCGCCGAATTGCCCTTCTGTTCGCGCCATCGTTTGCGACCGGGATAGTCAACAATTCATGCTATCGAAAGAGGCAGGACACCATGGCTATCACATTCGTCATTTTTCAGAGTCAGCGGCTTGGCGACGCGCTCAAGCGTCTCATGCAGTTCGTCGGCGGGAGCAAGTAATGCAGGTCGGTCGTCACATCGCGCGGGGCGTGAAGCTCGCGCTTCCGGTTGTCATCGCGCTGTCGCCGCTCGCGGCCCTCGCGCAAAGCACGGCGGGTTTGCCCGCGTTCAACACGAGCCCCGGCCCCAACGGCGGCACGACGTATTCGCTCAGCGTGCAGACCATGCTGCTGCTGACGATGCTCTCGTTCCTGCCCGCGATGGTCCTGATGATGACGAGCTTCACGCGCATCATCATCGTGCTGTCGCTGTTGCGCCAGGCGCTCGGCACGTCGAGCACGCCGCCGAATCAGGTGCTCGTCGGCCTCGCGCTCTTTCTCTCGTTCTTCGTAATGTCGCCGGTGCTGGACCGTGCCTACAACGACGCATACAAGCCCTTCTCCGAAGGCCAGATCGCGATGGATCAGGCAATGACGCGCGGCGTCGCGCCCTTCAAGCAGTTCATGCTGAAGCAGACGCGCGAATCCGATCTCGCGCTGTTCGCCCGCATTTCCAAGGCCCCGCCGATGAACGGCCCGGAAGACGTGCCGCTTTCGCTGCTCGTGCCGTCGTTCATCACGAGCGAGCTGAAGACCGGTTTCCAGATCGGCTTCACGATCTTCATTCCGTTCCTCATCATCGACATGGTGGTGGCGAGCGTGCTGATGTCGATGGGCATGATGATGGTGTCGCCCACGACCATCGCGCTGCCTTTCAAGCTGATGCTGTTCGTGCTCGTCGATGGCTGGCAGTTGCTGATCGGCTCGCTGGCTCAAAGTTTCGTATCGTAAGGAGACGCGCATGACACCCGAATCCGTCATGACGATGGCGCATCAGGCGATGGTCGTCGCGCTGTTGCTCGCCGCGCCGTTGCTCTTGGTCGCGCTCGTCGTGGGTCTCGTCGTGAGCCTCTTCCAGGCGGCCACGCAGATCAACGAATCGACGCTCTCGTTCATTCCGAAGCTGATCGCGGTCGCCGTGACGCTCGTGATCGCCGGTCCGTGGATGCTCTCGACGCTGCTCGACTACATGCGCCACGTGTTCACGATCACGCCCGCGATTACCGGCTGAGCGTTCGATGTTCTCCGTCACCTACGCGCAACTGAACGGCTGGCTCACCGCGTTCCTGTGGCCGTTCGTGCGCATTCTCGCGCTCCTCGCCACCGCGCCGGTCTTGAGCCACATGGCCATTCCGACGCGCGTGAAGATTGCGCTTGGCGCGTTTATCACGCTGATCGTCGCGCCGACTTTGCCCGCGATGCCGCAAACCACGGTGTTCTCGGCGGCGGGCATCTGGATCATCGTCAATCAGTTTCTGATCGGCGCGGCCATCGGCATGACGATGCAGATTGCATTCGCCGCCGTCGATGCCGCGGGCGAGTTCATCGGCCAGCAAATGGGCCTCGGCTTTGCCATGCTTTACGATCCGCGCGAGGGCGGCAATGCGGTGGTCATCTCGCGCTATCTGAACACGCTCGCGATGCTCGCGTTTCTCGTGTTCGACGGCCATCTGCAATTAATCAGCGCGCTCGTGACGACGTTCCAGAATGTGCCGATCGAGGCGAACGTGGTGGCGGCGGCATCGCATGCGCAGGGCTGGCGCGTGCTTGTTGGCTATGGGACCAGTATTTTCGGCACGGGCCTGCTGCTTTCGCTTCCGATCGTGGCGGCGCTGCTCATCTCTAATCTGGCGCTGGGCATTTTGAACCGGGCGGCGCCGCAGATCGGGATTTTCCAGGTTGGGTTTCCAGTCACGATGCTGGTCGGCTTGCTGCTCTTGCAGCTCATGTTGCCCAATCTGATGCCGTTCTTCTTGCGCATCTTCGATGCGGGTATCGCGCAAGTGGGGCGCGTGGCTGGGGCACTTTATTGAGGTTGGGCGTCGGCGGGATGCCGCCTCGGTGTTTGGTTTGTTCCGTGCCACCTTATCGGTCGGTCGACGCACGTATGTCGTTGCGGCGGTCGACTCCGCAGACCGACTGTCAGCAACCAAGTTGCGCCACTGTCGTCGCGCAATGCTGGAGACACAACGGGGCACCGCTCTTTCGCGTAACGCCCCGCGAACACCGCGCGCTTATCCGCCCGGTTCGAAACGTCTGCCATTTCCTTAACATCTCATCGGTCGATCGACGCGCGAGCTGATTGCGGCGGTCGACACGGTAGACGAGCCGTCAGCAAAGAAGACGCGCCACCGTCGCCGTGCGATGCTGGGGACAGCGAGGGGGCATCGCTCTTTTGCGCAATGCCCCGCGAACTACTATCGCTTTCAGCAGAATCGCGCGTTCATGCGTCCGGTTCGACGCCTGCCACTTGCTTCGCACGCCATCGGTCGACCGACACCGTACCTGACTGCGACGGTCGAGACGGCATACCGACTTCGGCAAAGAAGTTGCGCCACTGTCGTTGTGCGATGCCAGAGAAAAGAAGGGGCACCGCTCTTTTACGCAGTCCCCCGCGAACTACTATCGGTTTCAGCGGAATCGCGCGCTTATGCGTCCGGTTCAAGGTCTGCCGTTTCCCTGCACGCCATCGGTCGATCGACACGCGTATCTGATTGCGGCGCTCAACACGGTAGACCAGCCGTCAGCAACGAAGCTGCGCCACCGTCGTCGTGCGATGCTGGAGACAGCGACGGGGCATGGCTCTTTTGCGCAATCCCCCGCGAACTACTATCGCTTTCAGCGGAATCGCGCGCTTATGCGTCGGGTTGAACGTCTGCCGTTTCTTTGCACGCCATCGGTCGATCGACACGCGTATCTGATTGCGGCGGTCGATACGGCAGACCGACTACAGCAAGGAAGTCGCGCCACCGTCGTCGTGTGATGCCGAAAGCGACAACGAGGCACCGCTCTTTCGCGCAATGCCCCGCGACCTGCTATCGCTTTCAGCGGAATCGCGCGTTCATGCGTCCGGTTCAACGTCTGCCACTTTCTTCGCACGCCATCGATCGACGCGCGCATCTGATTGCGGCGGTCGAGACGGCATACCGTCTTCAGCAAGGAAGTTTGCGCCACTGTCGTTGTGCGATGGCGGAGGCAGCAACAGGGCTGCCGCTCTCCCGAGCAACGCCCCGCAAACTGTTATCGGCTTCAGCGAACCGTGCCTTCATTCGTGCGGGTCAACGTCTACAGTCGAGACGGCAGCCCGACCGACAGCAACGAACTCACGCCTTTGTCGTCGCGCCACGCCGAAAACAACAACGGGGCAAAGCTCTCCCGAGCCATGCCCCGCAACCTACTACCGCTTCTATCAAAAGCCGCCGCGCTTACCCGCCCAAATAATCAAACAACGACATCTTCTGAATCTGCGTGAACGCCATCTGCGCCGCCTGAAGCGAGTTCTGCGTCAACTCATACGAGCTGATCGACGAAACCAGGTCGATCTGCGTCAGGTTCGCCAGATCCGATGCGTTCTGCGTCTGCGTCGTCTGCATCGCCGTCTGCGTCGATTGAATCTGCTGCTCGCGTCCGCCCACCACGGTCTGCGCCGCCAGCACGTTGTTGAACGTGTTGGTGATCTTCGTGCCCGCGGTCGTCAGCGCGTTGGTCAGCGCGGCGTGCGCGCTGTCCGATCCGGTCGGCTGCTTCAGCGCGCTCACGAGGTTGTCGAGCGTCGCGAAGATGTCGTTGTTGCCAGCGGTCGCGGGCTGCACCGTGAAGCTGTCGCCATTGCCGGGCGCGCCCGCAACGGACACCGTCTGGCCGCCGAGCGTGATGTCCGCTTTGCCGGTGTACGCGGTCGGCGTCGTCGGCAACGATGAATCCGCCGGCACCGCCGTGACCGTGTAGCTCGTCGTGCCCGCGGTGGCATCGACGGCGAACTGGATCGTGTACGTGCTGCCGTTATTCGGATTGCTCGGGTCGGAAACGCTCACGCCGCTGATCGTGCCCGTGCCCGTGTTCGTCGCAGCCGCGCTCGAAACAGGCGTGCTTTCCGTCGGCGATACGCTGCCGAAAATCGACTGGCCCGGGTCGCCCACCGCGATCGAACGTCCCGCGCTGATCTGCACCGTGCGCTGGCCGGCGTCGCCCGAATACGTCGCGCCGACACCCGACGGGTTGTTCGTGTACGGCTGCGTGCCGCCCTTGAGGCCCGAGAAGATGTAATTGCCGTCGCTGTCCGTGGTGTTCGCGATGTTCATGAGCTGATCGCGATAGCCCTGAATCGCATTGGCGATGGCCGTGCGGTTCGCGTCCGTCAGCGAGCCGTCGCCGGCCTGCACGAGCTTCGTCTTGATGCTTTGCATCACGTCGCTCACGTCGCTCAGCGTGGAGTCTTCCTGTTGCAGCGAGGAGAGCGCCTTCGTCTGATTCGTGCCGTATTGCGTGAGCGCGTTGCCCTGCATCGTGAGCTGCACGGCCTGCGCCGCGCCGAGCGGGTCGTCGGACGCGGTCATGATGCGCTTGCCCGACGATATCTGCTGATACATGGACGCCAGCGTGCTCTGCTGGTCGCTCATGGAAGCGACGTTCAGATTGAAGTACTGGGAACTGGAAATACGCATCGCGAGTTGCCTCAGTTGAAGATGCCGAGCAGCGTCTGGAACAGCGACGACGCGGTCTGAATCACCTTGCTGTTCGCCTGATAGAGCTGCTGATACTGGATAAGGTTGGCCGCTTCTTCGTTCAGGTTCACGCCTTGCACGGACTGCTGTGCCGCTGTCGCCTGATTGAGCAGCGCGGTCTGCGACGAACTCGTCGCCTTGAGCTGATTGGCCTGATTGCCGATGTCGTTCACGTAGCTCGCGTACGAACCCGTGAGCGTATCGGTGCCGCCGTTGAGCGACTTCGCCGAGACGAGGTTCGCCATCGCGAGCGCGTTGCTGCCGTCGCTCGTGCCGCCCTTGTTAGCGGCGATATTGAACACGTCCTTGTCGGCGGGAACGCCGCTCAATGTCGCGCTTACGCCGTTGGACGTGATCGTGAGTCCCTTCGAGGCGTCGTACGGAATCGTCGAGTTCGCGGTGTACGCGGTGCCGTTCACGGTCACATCGACGTTCGACGTGAAGCCGCCTGCGGCCTTGTCGTACGTGAGCGAGATGTTCGACGGCATGCTGTAGCCCGCCGCCACCGTCGCCGACGTGATCGAGCCGGTGCCCGTGTTCGAAGTCGATGCCGAGCTCACCGCGGGCGATGCCGCCGCGATCGCGGTAGGGCTCTTCGTGGTCAGCGCGAAGTTGTCCAGCGCGCCGCGCGTCGGCTGAATGCTGAAGGAGTCGCCCTTCTGCATCGTGCCGGACACGGTGATGTTGAGGCCGTCGAACGTGCCGCTGTTGGCGGGCGGCGTAATGCTGCCGAGCGATTTACCCGACGCCGGATCGGTCACTTCGTAGTCCGTACCGTTGTACGTCAGGGTGTAGTCGCCCGTGGAAGGCTGCGACGCGTCGGCGAACGAGACGGCCACGCTGCCGCTGCCCTTGTTGCGCGCGTCGGAATATACGTTGGGCGTGCCGGTCGAAAAGAGCGCGCCGCCCGCCTTGCCGCTCAGGTCGAGGCCGAGCGCGTTCTGGCTATTCAGTTGCGAGGCGAAGCTCGTCGCGATGGCGCCGAGTTGCGCCTGCGCGGGATCGAGCGTCTGCGTGCGGAAGTCGATCAGGCCGCCCACGACACCGCCCGTCAGCGCGGAATTGTCGATGTACTGCGTGTTCGCGGCGGTCTGCGGCGTGCCGTCGGTGCGCTTGAACGCGACGGTCAGCTCGCTCGGATCGGAGGGCGACGTCACCGTTTGCAGGCCGTACTGCGTATTGCCGACGACGAGCGGCTGCCCGTTGCCGATGAACACGTTGTAGTTGCCGTCCTGCTGCACGACTTGCACGCCGATCATCGAACTGAGGTTCGTTACGGCCTGATCGCGTTGATCGAGCAACTGGTTCGGCTGCTGGCCCGATGCGCTCGCGCCGTTGATCTGCTTGTTGAGATCGGCGATTTGCTGCGCGTAGTTGTTGATCGACGAGACGGCGCTCGACAGTTGCGTGTTGACGCTCTGGCGCAGCTGGTCGTATTGCTCGCCGGCGGAGGTCATCTGGTCGGCGAGCGTCTGCGCGCTGCTGACGAGCGACTGGCGCGAGGCCGTGCTGCTCGGCGAGTTCGCCACCGACTGCAGGCCGGAGAAGTAGTTGCTGATGCCCGCCGCGATGCCCGACGTCGGATCGCCGACGAGGTTGTTGAGCTGCGAGAGCATCGTGTAATAGGTGTTCGCCGCGCTGCTCGCCGACTGCGTGTTGTTGACTTGCGTCGTCAGGTACTGGCTGTACTGTCGCGTGACGGTGACCGTCTGCACGCCGTTGCCGAGATACCCGGAGCCGGTGCTTTGACCGGACGCTTCCTGGTACGCGACCTTTTCCAGCGTATAGCCGGGCGTGGCGGCGTTGCTGATGTTCTGGCCGGTCGTCGTGAGGCCCCACTGGGCCGCATTCAGGCCCGACAAGCCGATGTTGATGATGTTGTTGGACATGCACGAATCCTTTTCTGGCGCTGCCGCTTGATTGCACGTTATATCGGCTGTTCGCCGGGGAAATTTAATGGTTTCCTTTTTTGATGCTTTCGGGTTTTCGCCTGCGGCGGGCGTTGTTTGGGTTCTTGCATTTTGCTTCTATCTTTGTGCTTCGTATGCGGCGATGTACGGGGGGTTCTTGGGTTAATTCTCGCGTTTGGTTCTGTTTTGCTGCCGCTCCTTTTCGTGGAACTTCTATTCGTGTCGGTCTATTGGCGTTGCCCCTCCCCGGGGCGGGGGTTACTTTCTTTGCCGCTGTGTATAGACCGGAGACATGGGTAACACCTGTTCCAGGACATAGGTAACACTTCGGACGAAT
>NZ_JALQDC010000020.1:0-167692 GCF_023631445.1 Caballeronia sp. GAWG1-5s-s
CCCCCCCCCCCCCCCCCCCGCGGCCCCCCCGCCCCCCCCCCCCCCCCCGCCCCCCCCCCCCCCCCCCCCCCCCCCCCCCCCCGCCCCCCCCCCCCCCCCCCCCCCCCCCCCCCCACGGCGCGTGGCGGCTCGATCGCAGCCGGTTCCGGCTCCTTCATGTGGCCGATGGTGTCGAGCTTCGCGGTCACGGTGCCTTCGCGGGCGGCAATCGGCAGCGTCACCGAGAACACGCTGCCCCGGCCCACTTCGCTCGATACGCCGACCGAGCCGCCCAAGAGCCGCGAGAATTCGCGCGAAATCGAAAGGCCCAAACCGCTGCCGCCGTACTTGCGGCTCGTCGTGCCGTCCGCCTGCTGGAACGCCTGGAAGATGAGGTCTTGCTTGTCGCGCGGAATGCCGATGCCCGTATCGCGCACTTCGAAGCGCACCGCGTCGTCGCCCGCGCGCTGCACGGCGACGGTCACGCTGCCGCGCTCGGTGAACTTGAACGCGTTGGACAGCAGATTGCGCAGCACTTGCAAAAGCCGCTGACTGTCGGTGACGAAGTACTGCGGCACATCCGCGCCGATTTCGGTGATGAACGAAAGCCCCTTGGTTTCGGCGACCGGCGTGAACGATTGCCGCAGCGCCTGCATCAGCGATTCCACGGCCGTCGGCGCGAACTGCACGTCCATCTGGCCGGCTTCGACTTTCGACAGATCGAGAATGTCGTTGATGAGCGAAAGCAGATCGCTATTCGACGAGTGAATCGTCGCGGCGTAGCGCACCTGCTCGTCCGTCAGATTGCCTTGCTTGTTGTCCTGAAGCAGCTTCGCGAGAATCAGCGAGCTATTGAGCGGCGTGCGCAACTCATGCGACATGTTCGCGAGGAACTCGGACTTGTACTGGCTCGCGCGCTCCATTTCCAGCGCGTTGGCGGTCAGTTCCTGCTGCGCCTGAAGCAGTTCGGTCTTCTGCCGCTCAAGATGCTGCGCGTGTTCTTCGAGCTGCACGTTGGTCTGTTCGAGCTCGGCCTGTTGCTGTTCGAGACGCGCCTGCGAGTCCTGGAGCGCGCGGCCGCGTTCTTCCAGTTCTTCGTTCGACACGCGCAACTCTTCCTGCTGCACCTGCAACTCTTCGCTCTGGCGCTGCGTTTCTTCCAGCAATTCCACGAGCCGCATGCGATACCGCGCCGAGCGCATCGCCATGCCCATCGCTTCGCCGGCCATTTCGAGCAGCACGCGGGCGTCGTCGAAGCGGCCCTCGTCGCCGACGAACCCGACTTCGATTGCGCCCGCCACATCGCCATCCGCGTAAAGCGGCGACACGATCACGCGCGATGCCGCCGCCGCGCCGAGCGCCGATCCCGCTTTCAGATAATGCGCGGAGGCATCGCGAAGTTGAAGCACGCGCTTGTCGACAATAGCTTGTCCGACGAGCCCCTCGCCGCGCGCAATGCGGCGCGGCGCGCCGTTCTCGTCCGGCAGCGCCCAGGCGGCGATGCGTTCGAGCGTCTCGCCTTCGAGAGCGTAGACTACGCCGACCTTCGCGTTCACATACGGAATGAGAGAACGCAAAATGCTGACGCCGATGGACGCCGGAGACTGCTCGCCGCGCAATTGCAGGCTCATTTGCGCGACGCCTTCCTGCAACCAGGCGGTGCGTTGTACCGCGAGCCGCGATTTGATATACAGGTGCGCCACGATCGAAAGCACGAGCAGCACGAATATGCCCATCGCGCGGTTCAACTGCAGCACTTCGCGGCTGGCGACGGAGTCTCCCGTGGAAAGCGCGTAGCCGAGAATCATCAGCACCGACGCCGCGCCGGCGGTCATCATCGGCACGGCCGGGCGGTTAATCCACATGCACAGCACGACCGGCAACACGTAGAACACCCAGATCGCGACGCGCATGGGCGTCAGCACATCGACGGCGAACACCAGCGCAAGAGAAATCGCGATGGCGAAGTAGATCCACAAGGAGTGGTTGCGGTTGTCCTGAGGCATCGTTGACCAGTAGTGTGTCCGTTTCGCGAAGGCCGCGCGCCCCGCAGCAGGCACGGACCATAGCACGAGCCGCAACGCCTTGTCACATCGGCTCCGGCGGCGATTCGCGCAGCCATTTCGGCGCGGCACTTGTTACGAACGATCGCGCGAAGAGCGCATCTCACGAGGTAAGAATGACAGATAAATCCGGCTCTCGCGTGCTCATCACCGGCGCTTCGGGCTTCGTCGGGTCGGCGCTCGCGCGGCTCGCCATCGAGCGCGGTTTCGACGTGCGGCTGCTCGTGCGCGCGACGAGTCCGCGCAAGAACGTGGAGTCGCTCGACGCGGAAATCGTCGTCGGCGACATGCGCGACGAAGCGTCGATGCGCGCGGCGCTCAAGGGCGTGCGCTATCTCTTTCACGTCGCGGCGGACTATCGCATCTGGGCGCCGGACCCGAGCGAGATCGAGCGCGCGAATCTGCAAGGCACCGAGGCCACCATGCGCGCGGCGCTGGCGGAAGGCGTCGAGCGCATCGTGTACACGAGCAGCGTCGCGACGTTGAAGGTGACGAGTTCGGGCGCGATCGTCGACGAAACGAAGCCGTCGGATGCGGCGAGCACCATCGGCGCGTACAAGCGCAGCAAGGTGCTGGCCGAGCGCGCGGTGGAACGGATGGTCGCGAACGACGCGCTGCCCGCCGTCATCGTCAATCCGTCGACGCCCATTGGCCCGCGCGACGTGCGTCCGACGCCGACGGGGCGCATCATCGTCGAGGCGGCGACCGGCAAGATTCCCGCGTTCGTCGATACGGGGCTGAACCTCGTGCATGTCGATGACGTCGCGAACGGCCACTTCCTGGCGCTGGAACGCGGCAAGATCGGCGAGCGCTACATTCTCGGCGGCGAGAACCTGCCGTTGCAGCAGATGCTCGCCGATATCGCCGGACTCGTCGGCCGCAAGCCGCCGACGATCAAGCTGCCGCGCGGGCTGCTGTATCCGCTCGCCATCGGCGCGGAGATGTTCGCGAAGATGAGCGGCAAGGAGCCGTTCGTGACCGTCGACGGCCTGCGGATGTCGAAGAACAAGATGTACTTCACGTCGGCGAAGGCGGAAGCGGAACTGGGCTATCAGGCGCGGCCGTATCGCGAAGGCTTGCGCGACGCGCTCGACTGGTTCCGGGCGAACGGCTATCTCGACGCGTAAGAAGCGCGGGCGCAGTCCGTCGATCGCCTGCAACGCACTCTTGTATAAGACCCAAAAATTCTAAGTCATTGAAATGACGGAGAAAGGCCCGTTTTCTGATGCTTCGGCGAGCGATTTCACGCACGCGACGCCCGCAAAATCAGGCAAAATAGCGGACTGATGCCGGAAGGCGCGAGCAACCATGTTGCGTGCGGCCGCAGCGCGCGAAAGCGCCCGCGCAGGTCCACAGCAGCCGGCGGTCCTTTTTCAACCCGTTTCTGGATGTCGAGACAAGCGATGAGTAATCAGCAACCCACCATCATCTACACCCTGACCGACGAAGCTCCGCTGCTCGCGACCAGCGCCTTTCTGCCGATCATCCGCACGTTCACCGCGCCGGCCGGCGTGAACGTGGAAACCAGCGACATTTCGCTCGCCGGACGCATTCTCGGCGAATTCCCCGAATTCCTGACCGAAGAGCAGCGCGTTCCGGACAACCTCGCCGAACTCGGCCGCCTCACGCAGCTTCCGGACACCAACATCATCAAGCTGCCGAACATCAGCGCTTCGGTGCCGCAGCTCGTCGCCGCGATCAAGGAACTTCAGGGCAAGGGCTACAAGGTGCCCAACTATCCGGAAGAGCCGAAGAACGACGAAGAAAAGGCCATCGCCCAGCGTTACTCGAAGTGTCTCGGCAGCGCGGTGAACCCGGTTCTGCGCGAAGGCAATTCGGACCGCCGCGCGCCGCTCGCCGTCAAGAACTACGCGAAGAAGCATCCGCACAGCATGGGCGAATGGAGCATGGCGTCGCGCACGCACGTCGCGCACATGAAGCACGGCGACTTCTATCACGGCGAAAAGTCCATCACGAATGACAAGGCGCGCGAAGTCCGCATGGAACTCGTCACGAAGCGCGGCGAAACCATCGTGCTCAAGCCGAAGGTCAAGCTGCAGGAAGGCGAGATCGTCGACAGCATGTTCATGAGCAAGAAGGCGCTCATCGCGTTCTACGAAGACCAAATGGAAGACGCGCGCAAGACCGGCGTCATGCTCTCGCTGCACGTGAAGGCGACCATGATGAAGGTGTCGCACCCGATCGTCTTCGGCCACGCGGTGAAGGTGTTCTACAAGGACGCGTTCGCCAAGCACGCGAAGCTCTTCGAAGAACTGGGCGTGAACGTCAACAACGGTCTCGTGGATCTGTACTCGAAGATCGAGGCGCTGCCGGAATCGCAGCGCGATGAAGTCATCCGCGACATGCACGCGTGCCACGAGCACCGTCCGGCACTGGCGATGGTGGATTCGGCGAAGGGCATCTCGAACCTGCACGCGCCGAACGACGTGATCGTGGACGCGTCGATGCCCGCGATGATTCGCGCCGGCGGCAAGATGTGGGGCGCCGATGGCCGTCCGCAAGACACCAAGTGTCTGATTCCGGAAAGCACGTTCGCGCGCATCTATCAGGAAATCATCAACTTCTGCAAGACGAACGGCGCATTCGATCCGCGCACGATGGGCACGGTGCCGAACGTCGGCCTGATGGCGCAGAAGGCCGAAGAGTACGGCTCGCACGACAAGACCTTCGAGATTCCGGAAGACGGCACGGCGCGTATCGTCGATAACGCGACGAACGAGGTCATCGAATCGCTCACGCAGCAAGTCGAGCAAGGCGACATCTGGCGCATGTGCCTCGTGAAGGACGCGCCGATCCGCGACTGGGTGAAGCTCGCCGTCACGCGCGTGCGCAACTCGGGCATGCCGGCCGTGTTCTGGCTCGACCCGTATCGTCCGCACGAAAACGAGCTCATCAAGAAGGTCGAGAAGTACCTGAAGGATCACGATACCGAAGGGCTCGACATTCAGATCATGTCGCAAGTGCGCGCCATGCGTTACACGCTCGAACGCGTGATCCGCGGCCTCGACACCATTTCGGTGACCGGCAACATCTTGCGCGACTACCTGACCGACCTGTTCCCGATCATGGAACTCGGCACAAGCGCGAAGATGCTGTCCATCGTTCCGCTGATGGCGGGCGGCGGCCTGTATGAAACCGGCGCGGGCGGCTCGGCGCCGAAGCACGTGCAGCAACTGGTGCAGGAGAACCACCTGCGCTGGGATTCGCTCGGCGAGTTCCTCGCGCTGGCGGTGTCGCTGGAAGAGCTCGGCATCAAGAGCAACAACGCGAAGGCGAAGCTCGTCGCGAAGGCGCTGGACGCCGCCACCGGCAAGCTGCTCGACAACAACAAGGGCCCGTCGCCGAAGACCGGCCAGCTCGACAACCGCGGCAGCCAGTTCTACCTCGCCATGTACTGGGCGCAGGAACTGGCGAACCAGACGGAAGATCGCGAACTGGCCGAGTTCTTCGCGCCGCTCGCAAAGAGCCTGGCCGAGAACGAGCAGAAGATCGTCGAGGAACTGACGGTCGTGCAGGGCAGCGAAGCGGATATCGGCGGCTACTACAAGCCGGAAGACGCGAAGCTCGCCGCCGTGATGCGTCCGAGCCAGACGCTCAACGCCGCGCTCGCACAGGCGCAAACGAAGTAACGCAGCAACGAGCGCGGGCGGCATGCCCGCGCTCACCATCGCGTTGGCGTTCGGCGCCAACGCGATTTCTTTTTGAGCGCCTTTTCGCGGCGTTCAGTCCCAGCGGCATACAGCCCCGCGCCGTTTCAACGCATTTGGTTACAACGTGTGCCGGCTCGCAGGAAGGGGAGCAGGTAAAATTCTTGCCCTCGCTGCCAGCTTCGCAAGACATCCAACTTCGCATGAATCTACATGACCAGCTCGGCGCGCTGGAGTCGAGCCTCGATGCGCTCCTCCGGGCCGCCACCGTTCCTCCTGTTACCGGCGCTGCCGCTCAGTCTGTCGCTGCATCTGCCGCTGCGTCCGTCGCTGCATCCGCCACCGACGATATCGCCGAGCCGCCCGCGCCGCTGCCGCCTCGCGCGGACGAGTTCGAGGACACCGCGCTCGCAGCCGCCGACGCTCAGAAGCAAGCGCCCGCCGAGTCCGAGTCCGAGCCCGAGTCCGACGCGCCGCCCGCGCTGACCGTTTCGCGCCCGGACCGCGACACCATTCAGATGACCATCGCGGGCAAGTCCGTGCTGCTGAATCCGCAGGGCGTGTCGGAGTTGATCGAGGAGTTGTCGAACGTGCGGGCGTCGATGTCGGTGGAACAGCCGATGGGCGTTGCGCCCGGCTGGCGCTTCGCGGCGACGAAGAACCCGGTGATGGCGGTGCAGAAGCACGCGAACGGCGACCGCCTGCTGATCATGCGGCATACGGGTCACGGCTGGGTGCCGTTCACCTTTTCGCCGGACATGGTCGTCGAACTGTACGCAATGCTGACGCGGCGCTAAGTCCGCGCCGCCGCCCGATCAAGACCCTTCCTGCGTCGGCGCCTGAACGCGCGCCTTCCACTGACCGCCCTTGCCGCTCCAGTAGCGCACGGCTGAACCGATCGTCGCCGAAACATAGAACAGCGCGACGAGCGGCAACAGCGGCGCCCACAACAACGACCGCCGGTAGTAACGCAGCATCGGGCCATAGGCGATGCACATCATCGCCCAGGCCGCGCAGGCGGGCCATGCGCGCGCGCCCCACGTCAGCGCGAAGACCGGCGGCACCAGATAGATCAGCGCCATGCCGAGCACCGTGCCGGCCAGCAGCAGCGGCGAATAGCGCAACTGCGTGAACGCGGTGCGGGCGATCATGTTCCAGATTTCGCGCCAGTCGTCGTACGGGCGCAGCGACTCGCTGCGATCCGCGAGATCGAGGCGAATGGGCCGCGCGTCCGCCTTGCCCGCGCGATGCTTGATGCGCAGCGCGAGACTGCAATCGTCGATCAGTTCGCCGCGAATCGATTCGATGCCGCCCGCCTCCGCCAGCGCCGAACGGCGCACGAGCATGCAGCCGCCCGCCGCGCCCGCGGTCATCTTGCGTCTGTCGTTGACCCAGGCGAACGGGTACAGCTTCGCGAAAAAGAACACGAACGCCGGAATCAGCGCCTTCTCCCACGGCGAATCGCAGCGCAGGCGCACCATCAGCGAAACGAGATCGCGATCTTCCAGAATGGTACGCGCGACCAGTTGCGTCGCGGCATCGGCCGGATGGTAGATGTCGGCGTCGGTGAGCAGCAGGAATTCGGCGGGAAGACCGAGCGTGTCGATCGCATTGATGCCCTGCGACTGCGCCCATACCTTGCCCGACCATCCCGGCGGCAGCGGCTTGCCCGTCAGCACGGTCAGGCGGTCTTCGAGGCCGAGATCGCGGGCCGCGGCGAGCGCGACGGCGGCCGTGCCATCGGTGCTGTGATCGTCGACGACCACGACGTGGAACGCGCCCGCATAGTCCTGCTTCAGCAAGGAGCCGACCGCGCGGCCGATCACGTCGGCTTCATTGCGCGCGGGGACGACCGCGACGAGCGCGGGCCACGCGCCGCGTCGCGCGATCTCCGCTCGGCCGACGGCGTGCACCGCGGCATCCGAAAGCGCGGGCGCGGGCTGCGCGCGCCAGAAGCCACCTCGCGCAACGAGCAGCACGATCCAGATCAGCAATGACAGCCAGGCGATGAGTAACATGAATTTGACGATTAGCTTGAACCCGCGGGGCGGGCAGCGCACCCATGCGCGCGCGAACATCGACCGCGCTTGACGGCGAAGCACGCGTTGCACGGAGGACACACGAATCAGGATGGCGGCGGCCTGCCGAAACCAGCCGCCGAGGATGTACACGGCGCGGGAAACGCGATGCGGCACGCCTTCACGCCGTCCCGGGCGACCGACAGTTTAATGGCTTTGGCGCGCGGGCGTATCGACGTCGCGCCGCACGCGTTTGCCCGCGCCGCGCGGCGAGCGCTCAAAAAGGGAACGCGTTAGAATACGCGGTCAATCTCGGCGCGCAGACAAACTTACCGGGTCCTTCTGCCGGTGTGCTTTCAGGACGTTGCAGGCATTGCGAATGCAACGTCGATCGATCGAAGGCGTGAGTTGCGCGTCTATTACCCGAAACCCGCGCTAGTCGGAGTTCGCTCGAACATGCGTATCATCCTTGCTCAACCCCGCGGTTTTTGTGCGGGCGTGGTCCGCGCGATCGAAATCGTCGATCGCGCGCTCGAACGGCATGGCGCCCCGGTCTACGTTCGCCATGAGATCGTTCATAACCGGCACGTTGTCGACAACCTGCGTGGCAAGGGCGCGCGTTTCGTGGAAGAACTCGACGAAGTGCCGCAAGGCGCGGTTGCCATTTTCAGCGCGCACGGCGTGGCGCACAGCGTCGAGCGCGACGCCGAGGCGCGCGGTCTCGATGTGCTCGACGCCACCTGCCCGCTCGTGACCAAGGTTCACGTGCAGGGCCGGCAGTATGTATCGCAAGGGCGCACGCTGATTCTGATCGGCCACGCCGGGCATCCGGAAGTGGAAGGCACCATCGGCCAGATTCCCGGCAAGGTCGTCCTCGTGCAGAGCGAAGCCGAAGTCGACACCATGTCGCTGCCGCCCGACACGCCCGTCGCTTACGTCACGCAGACGACGCTTTCGGTGGACGACACGCGCGGCATCATCGACGCATTGCAGCGCCGCTTCAGCGATATCGTCGGGCCGGACACGCGCGACATCTGCTACGCGACGCAGAACCGGCAGGCCGCGGTGCGCGAGTTGTCGACGCAAGTCGATGTTCTGCTCGTGGTCGGCGCGACCAACAGTTCCAATTCGAACCGTCTGCGCGAGATCGGCACCGAGAGCGGCGTGCCGAGCTATCTCGTCGCGGACGGTTCCGAGATCAAGCCCGAATGGTTTGCGCATGCGCAGACGGTCGGCATCACGGCGGGCGCTTCGGCACCCGAAGAAATGGTCGAACATGTGATCGATGCCCTGCGCGCCTTCGGACACGTCGAAGTCACGACGATGAACGGCCGCGAGGAAAAGGTCGAATTCAAACTCCCCGCGAAGTTGCTGCAACCGCTCGCCGCGCTGTCGGCCACGGCGGCAACGGCCATTCGCGAAGAATAAGGAGAGGACGCAAATTGTCTATTCCGATGCTCCAGAAGGTCCGCGTTGGCGCGTACATCGCCCGCCAGCATTTTTCGCGCAACAAGCGTTATCCGCTCGCGCTCATGCTGGAACCGCTGTTCCGCTGCAATCTGGCGTGTAACGGCTGCGGCAAGATCGACTATCCGGATCCGATCCTGAACCAGCGCCTGTCGCTGGAAGAATGCCTCGGCGCCGTCGACGAGTGCGGCGCGCCGGTCGTCTCCATTGCGGGCGGCGAGCCGCTTCTGCATAAGGAAATGCCGCAGATCGTGAAGGGCATCATCGCGCGCAAGAAGTTCGTGTATCTCTGCACGAACGCGCTGCTGATGGAAAAGAAGATGGACGATTACCAGCCGAGCCCGTACTTCGTCTGGTCCGTCCACCTCGACGGCGATCAGGCCATGCACGACCATTCGGTGTCGCAGGACGGCGTCTACGAGAAGGCCACCAAAGCGATCCGCGAAGCCAAGCGCCGCGGCTTCCGCGTGAACATCAACTGCACGCTGTTCAACGATGCCGATCCGGAGCGCGTCGCGAAGTTCTTCGACACGCTCGGACCGATGGGCGTGGACGGCATCACGGTGTCGCCCGGCTACGCTTACGAGCGCGCGCCGGACCAGCAGCACTTCCTGAATCGCGACAAGACCAAGACGCTCTTCCGCGAGATTTTCAAGCGCGGCAACAACGGCAAGAACTGGTCGTTCAGCCAGTCGGCGATGTTCCTCGACTTCCTCGCGGGCAACCAAACGTACCAGTGCACGCCGTGGGGCAACCCGGCGCGCACGGTGTTCGGCTGGCAGCGTCCGTGCTATCTGCTCGGCGAAGGTTACGCGAAGACCTTCAAGGAACTGATGGAAACCACCGAGTGGGAGAAGTACGGCACGGGCAACTACGAGAAGTGCGCGGACTGCATGGTCCACAGCGGCTTCGAGGCGACCGCCGTGATGGACACGGTCGCGCATCCGCTGAAGGCGCTGGGCGTGTCGATGCGCGGGCCGCGCACGGAAGGCGCTTACGCGAAGGAACTCCCGATCGACAAGCAGCGTCCGGCCGAATACGTGTTCTCGAAGCACGTCGAGATCAAGCTGGAAGAGATCGGGCGCGCGCAGAAGAACAAGTCGTCGAAGACGGCGGCGGCGGCGCACTGAGTTTTAGTCGAAGGTTGAAATGTGCGAAGGGCGGATGGCTTGCGGGCCATTCGCCCTTTTTCTTTGCGGCTACCAGATCGTCTTGACGTGCTCGTACTCGCGGATCAGCCGATCCCGCGTCACGATAGGCGCCGAGAGCGCACGGGCCGTCGCGACGATCAGGCGATCCGCCGGGTCGTTGTGAAACTCGCCCGGCAAGTCGATCGACTTGATGGCGATGCTGCTATCCACAGGCACGAACCGCACCGCGTCGATCCGATTCACTTTGTCGATCCAGTCGCCGACGTCCATCGACAGTCCTATCTTGCCGCGCCGCACGAGCAGCGCGATCTCCCACGCCGAGATGGTGGAGACGACGATCTCGCCGCGTTCGCCCGATTCCTTCTCGATTGCCGCGCGCGCCTGCTTGCTGAGCGCGCCTCCGCTTACCCACCAGAGCAGCGTATGCGTGTCCAGCACGATCACCGATACGCCTCCCAATCGTCCTCGCCGATGGGTTCGAACGGGTCTTCGCAGAACAGCACGCTGCCCCGCAATTCCTGCAGCGGCGTGAGCGCCGAGTTGTCATACCGCCGCACCTCGAGCACGGGCTTTCCATGGTCTGTCACGATCATGCTTTCTCCTGTCGATTCCACGAGCCGGAAGTATTCGAGCGCCTTCGCCTTGAACTCCGATTTCGAAACTCGCTTGTGAGACATGATATCGACCCTGGTCACGTGACGGTAGTCATTTTAGCCTCGTCCGAATGGAATAGGCAAAACGGACATTTTTCGAAGTCCAAATGAAAACGCGACGGCTCGCGCCGTCGCGTTGTAAGTCACCGCTCTCCGCAATCAGTCACGCATCAACAACACTTCCCCGCGCCCGATCCGTACCGCGCCTCCTGCCGCTCGCGGAAAAACTCCGCGTACGTCATCACGGGTTTGTCGGGATGCGTCGTCTGCATGTGCGTGACGTACGCATCGTAATCAGGCATGCCGACCATCAGGCGCATCGCCTGGCCGAGATACCGCCCTGCTTGCCGAAGATCGCTGAACATGGCCGACTCCTGGGTTCTCGTGCTCAATGACCCGAGCGCACTGCCGCGCCGCCGCCCGTGGGCATCGGCTCGAACGGCGTTTCGCGCACCGTCGGCCGCGCCTCGCGGCGCGCGCGCAGCACGACCAGCACGGCATACACCGCGATGCTCACCACGACGAACATGAAGAGCCCGGACAGCGCGGCATCGATGTAATCGTTGAAGATGATGCGCTGCATCTCCGGCAGCGACTTCGCCGGCGCCATCACCTTGCCTGCCTCGAACGCGTCGCGCAGCTTGCCGGCATGCGCGAGGAAGCCGACTTTCGGGTTCGCGTCGAAGATCTTTTGCCAGCCGGCAGTCAGCGTGCAGATGAGCAGCCACACCGTCGGCACGATCGTCACCCACGCGAAACGCTCGCGCTTCATCTTGAACAGCACGACGGTGCCGAGCGTCAGCGCGATCCCCGCGAGCATCTGGTTCGAGATGCCGAAGAGCGGCCACAGCGTATTGATGCCGCCGAACGGATCGACCACGCCCTGATACAGGAAGTAACCCCACGCCGCGACGCACAAGCCGGTCGCGACGAGATTGGCCACCAGCGATTCCGTGCGGCGCAGCGCCGGGTGGAACGTGCCGAGCAGGTCTTGCAGCATGAAGCGTCCGGCGCGCGTGCCGGCGTCGACTGCGGTCAGAATGAAGAGCGCCTCGAAGAGAATCGCGAAGTGATACCAGAACGCCATCATCGCCGGGCCGCCGATCACGCGATGCAGAATCTCCGCCATGCCGACTGCCAGCGTCGGCGCGCCGCCCGCCCGCGCGACGATGGTGGTTTCGCCAACGGCCTTCGCCGTCGAGGTGAGCATGTCCGGCGTCAGCGTGAAGCCCCACGACGTGACCGTCTGCGCGACCGCGTCCGGCGTCGTGCCGAGCAGCGCGGCCGGGCTGTTCATCGCGAAGTAGACGCCCGGCTCGATCACGCAGGCGGCGACGAGCGCCATGATCGCGACGAACGACTCCATCAGCATCGCGCCGTAGCCGATGAAGCGCATGTTCACTTCGTTGTCGACCATCTTGGGCGTGGTGCCCGACGAGATCAGCGCGTGGAAGCCTGACACCGCGCCGCACGCGATCGTGATGAACAGGAACGGGAACAGGTTGCCCGCCCAGACGGGACCCGAGCCGTCGACGAACTTCGTGAAAGCGGGCATCTTCAGTTCGGGCGCGACGATCAGGATGCCGATCGCGAGGCCGAGAATCGTGCCGATCTTGAGGAACGTCGACAGATAATCGCGCGGCGCGAGCAGGAGCCACACCGGCAGCACCGACGCAACAAAGCCGTAGCCGATCAGAATCCACGTCAGTTGAACGCCCGTGAACGTGAAGAGCGGCGCGAGCGTCGGCGATTGCGCGACCTGCCCGCCGTAGGTGATCGCGAGCATCAGCAGCACGAAGCCGATGATCGACACTTCGCCGATGCGCCCCGGACGAATGAAGCGCGTATAGACGCCCATGAAAAGCGCGATCGGAATGGTCGCGGCGACGGTGAACGTGCCCCACGGCGAATTCGTCAGCGCTTTCACGACGATCAGCGCGAGCACCGCGAGAATGATCACCATGATGAGGAACGCGCCGAAGAGCGCGATCACGCCGGGCACGGTGCCCAGTTCCATCTTGATGAGATCGCCGAGCGAGCGGCCGTCGCGGCGCGTCGAGATGAAAAGCACGACGAAATCCTGCACCGCGCCCGCGAATACGACGCCCGCCAGAATCCACAGCATGCCGGGCGTGTAGCCCATCTGCGCGGCCAGCACCGGACCGACGAGCGGACCCGCGCCCGCAATCGCCGCGAAATGGTGGCCGAACAGCACGTATTTGTTGGTCGGCACGTAATCGAGGCCGTCGTTGTGACGCACGGCCGGCGTCATGCGCAAGCCGTCGAGCTTCAACACCGTGCCGGCGATGAAGCGCGAATAGAATCGATACGCGATGAGATAGACGCAGACCGCCGCGATGACGATCCATAGTGCGCTGACCCGCTCGCCGTGCGCGAGCGCGATGGTGCCGAAAGCGAACGCGCCCAGGAGCGCGAGCGCGATCCAGACCAGGAATCCGGAAGCCCGATTCATGGTGTCTCCTATTTTGGTAAGTCTTGGATGTCCGCCCGCGCGGCTCGCGCCGTGGAGCGCCTCGGGCGTGTAGTATTCGCCTTCGTCCCGGACCTCACAACCGGACAACTACGTACGCTCGCTACGCAAAACTACGTAGAGCATCGAACGTTCCAGCGTTATGAACCTGAAAGCCAAGATTGTTTTGCTGGCGATCGTGCCGTTCGCGCTCGCCATCGGCGGTATCGAATATGGCGTGCGCCATCAGGCGACCTCGCTCGCCCGCGCCCAGCACGCGACGCTGCAAACGGCGTACATGTCCAGCAAGGAAGTCGAGTTGCGGCATTATGTCGAACTGGCGCAGAGCGCCATCGCGCCGTATTACGACACGCCGCCCGGCGATCCGCGCAGCGACGACGAACGCCGCCAGCTTGCGCTGGATACGCTGCATCGTCTGGACTTCGGGCCCGACGGCTACTTTTTCGTCTACACGATGCGCGGCAAGTCGCTGATGCATCCGCGCCAGCCGGATCTCGTCGGACGAGACTTGTGGACCATGCGCGATCCCGCGGGCGAACTCACCATTCAGCAGTTAATCCGGGAAGCGTCGAAGGGCGGCGGCTACGTGCGCTATGTGTGGCAGCGGCCGTCCACCGGCCAACTCGCGCCGAAGCTCGGCTACGTGGTGCCGCTCGAACGCTGGGGCTGGATGATCGGCACCGGCATCTATCTGGAGGACGTGGAGACGGCGCTCACGCGCATCGACGGCCAGGCCGCCGCGAACATCGACAGAACGGTGATGTGGATCGGCGGAATCGCGCTGGCGGCGCTCGGCGTGATCGCGTTGTGCGGCGCGGTGCTCAATATCAGCGAGCATCGCAGCGCGGATGCCAAGCTCAAGCGCCTCGCGCGGCAGGTGGTGGAGTCTCAGGAGCACGAACGGGCGCGGCTCTCGCGCGAACTGCACGACGGCATCAGCCAGATGCTGGTGTCGGTCAAGCTGCTGCTGGAATCGGCGCTCGCGCGCTTCGAACGGTCGCCCTCGCGCGAAGCCGCCGCCGAGGCTGCGCTGGCCACCGGTCTCGGGCGTCTCGCCGCGACCTTGCGCGAAGTGCGCCGCATCTCGCACGCACTGCGCCCCACGATGCTCGACGACCTCGGCCTCGCGGCCGCGCTGGAGCAGCTTGCCCGCGAGATGGACGGGCAGGACGGCATCGAAGTGCGCTTCGAACGGACGGCGGACGGCAAACCGTCCGCTTTGCCCGATCCGGTGAATACGGTGCTGTTTCGCATCGCGCAGGAAGCGCTGAACAACATCGCGCGGCACGCGCACGCGAGCCGGGCGACGCTCGCGCTCGATATCGCGCCGAACGGCGTGCGGCTCGTCGTCAGCGACAACGGCCGCGGTTTCGATGCGCAATCCGCGCTGGCCGATCCGGCCAGCGGCCTCGGCCTGCGCAACATGCGCGAGCGGCTGGACACGCTCGGCGGCACGCTTTCCATCCAGTCGCAACTGGGCCGCACGTCGATCACGGCACACGTGCCGTTGCCGCTCGCCGCCCCGAACCTGCAAGGACTTTCCGATGACGCCTGAACCCGCCCGCCTATTGCTTGTCGACGATCATCCGCTCGTGCGCGACGGCCTACGCGCGCGGCTCGAAGCCGTCCCGCGTCTGTCTGTCACCGGCGAAGCGGGCAACGGCCACGACGCACTCGCGCTCGCCGCCGACGAAGCCACCCGCCCCGACCTCGTGCTGATGGACGTCGGCATGGCGGGCATGAGCGGCATCGAACTGGCCGCGCGGTTCCACGAACGATTCCCGGCTATCCGCGTGCTGATGCTTTCAATGCACGACAACATTGAGTACGTGACGCAAGCCGTCCGCGCGGGCGCGAGCGGCTACGTGCTCAAGGATTCGCCCGCTGCCGAGATCATTCAGGCGATCGACGCCGTGCTCGCCGGCAAGACCTTCTTCAGCGCGGGGCTCGCGGCCCGCATGATTCAGGCGCAGGCCATGCAAACGCCGCTGGAACGCCTGACGCCGCGCGAGCGCGACATTCTCGACGCGCTCGCGCAAGGCTTGTCGAGCAAGCAGATTGCAACGCAGCATGGCTTGTCGGTGCGCACGGTGGAAACGCACCGGCTGAATCTGAAGCGCAAGCTCGCCATCGACGGACAGGCGGAACTCATCAAGTTCGCCGTGGAAAACCGGCGCAGCTAGGTCAGCCGGCCGAACGCGCGTTATGCTCGGCCAGATATTTGATCAGCCCGTCCACGCCGCCCTTCTGAAGCTGACCGGCGAACTGCTGCTGATAGACCTGGATGAGCCACGCACCCATCATGTCGATGTCGTAGATTTTCCAGCCCTGCGCCGTCTTGCCGAGGCGATAGCGCACCGGGTTGTCGCCGCCCGTCGAGACGACGTGCGATTCAACCACCGCGTCTTTCGCGCTCGCGTCGACGTTCGGCGGGTCGAAGCGGAACGTCACGTCCTGGTCCCGCAGTTGCGCGAGCGAAGCCGCATACGTATGCACGAGCAGCGTCTGGAACTGGTCGTAAAGCTGCTTTTGCTGCTCGGGCGTGGCGCTGGCCCACGCCTTGCCCAATGCAATGCGCGTGGTGCGCTGAAAGTCGGTAGCGGGCAAGAAGCGCGCTTGCACGAGTTGCGTGATCTTCGCCATGTCGCCGCCGCGCGCTTGCGGGTCGGCCTTCATCGCGTTGACGGTGCCTTCGACTGCACTTTTGACGACGGCCTCCGGGCTCGTTTGGGCGACCGCCGCGCCGGAAAACGACAGCGTGGCGAGGAGAAAAGCGAAGCAGACAGACAGATAGCGTTTCATGGCAACCGTTCTCTAATGATCCAATTGTTCGGCGCGGACTCGTCAGGCCGTCGAGCCAGTATATCGACAGACCAGCGGGCCGACAGTTCACTGCCGCTCGACCGCGCCGTCTCCACCGGTATACTTGCGCGGCATCAACCGCCGTCGTTGGACTCGCGGTTCGGCCGCCGAAGCGAAAGCCGGCGCGCGAACGCGGCAGCGTCACTACGCGGCTCGCAATATGCGGTCCGCGAAAATAACAGGTCACACCAGGTAGCGTCTTCATGCTGACGTCCAACATTACCCGCTTCGTCACGCTCGCCATTCGCCGGCCGGCGTGGATTATCGCCGCTTCGATTCTGCTCGGCATCCTCTCCACGATTTATGTCGTTCACCACTTCAAGATCAGCACCGACGTCAGCCAGCTGATCGAAAACGAGCCGGAATGGGCGGCACGCGGCGACGCCATCGAGAAAGCCTTTCCGCAGCGCGGCGCCACGCTGCTGATCGTCGTCGAAGCGCCCGCCGTCGAATTCGCCGATGCCGCCGCGAACGAACTCGCCGCCGCGCTCGCCAAAGAGCCGGACCGCTTCAAGTCGATCTCGCAGCCGGAAGGCGGCGAATTTTTCGCGCACAACGGCCTGCTCTATTTGCCGACCGACAAGGTCGATCAGGTCACGAAGCAGCTGGTTCAGGCGCGCCCGCTCATCAACACGCTGGCGCACGACCCCACGCTCACGGGCCTCGCGCAGACGCTGAACACGACACTCAATGTGCCGTTGATGCTCGGTCAGGTCAATCTCGGCCAAATGGCCAATCTGCTCGGCCGCAGCGCCACGGTGCTGGACCGCGTGCTCGCGAACAAGCCCGGCGCATTCTCATGGCGCGATGTCGCCAGTCCGGGCGGCGACGGGCCCGGCCGCGCCTTTATCACCGTGTTGCCGCAACTCAATTTCAGTGCGCTGAAAGCGGCCGCCGGCACATCCAACGAAATCCGCGCGGTGGCCGCGAAGCTCGGCCTCGACAAGAAGTACGGCGCGACGCTGCATCTGACCGGCGCGCAACCGCTCGCCGACGAGGAATTCGCCTCCGTGCAGGACGGCGCGGCGCTCAACGGCGCGCTCACTTTCCTCGTCGTGCTGATGATTCTCTGGGTCGCGCTGCGCTCGAAGCGCATGATCCTCGCGGTGTTCATCACGCTCTTCGTCGGGCTCTCGGTGACGGCGGCGCTCGGCCTCATGATGGTCCACGCGCTCAACATGATCTCGGTGGCGTTCATGGTGCTGTTCGTCGGGCTCGGCGTGGACTTCGGCATTCAGTTCGGCGTGAAGTATCGCGAGGAGCGACATCGGCACAAGCGGCTCGACGTCTCGCTCGCGGAAACCGCCCGGCACGTCGCCGTGCCGCTCACGCTCGCCGCGACGGCCACCGCCGCGAGCTTCTTCTCGTTCTTGCCGACCGCCTATCGAGGCGTGTCGGAGTTGGGGCTGATCGCGGGCGTCGGCATGTTCGTCGCGTACGTGACCAACATGACGCTCTTGCCCGCGCTTATCAAGGTGTTCGCGCCGCCGGGCGAGGCGAAAGCGCCCGGTTTCCCGATGCTCGCGCCCGTCGACGAATTCCTCGACCGGAATCGCAAGCCGGTGCTGATCGGCACGCTCGTCGTCGTGATCGGCGCGCTGCCGCTGCTCACGCACTTGCGCTTCGACTTCAATCCGCTGCATCTGAAAGACCCGCACACCGAGTCGATGGCGACGCTCATCTCGCTCAAGGACTCGCCCGAAGCCGCGGTGAATGACGTCGCCGTGCTCGCGCCGTCGCTCGCGGACGCGGACCGCATCGCGGCGAAGCTCGACAAGCTGCCCGAAGTGGAACGCGCGACCACGCTGTCGTCGCTCATTCCCGCCGATCAGCCGGCGAAGCTCAAGCTGATCCAGGCCGCCGCCGATCAACTGCTGCCCGCGCTGAATCAGCCCGTGGCGTCGCCGGTGACGGACGCGGTGCGGGTCGCGACGCTCAAGCGCGTGTCGAACCAGCTTTCGCTCGCCGCCGACGAGCATCCCGGCCAAGGGGCGCCCGAAGCGAAGCATCTGTCGGCGACGCTCGCGAAGCTCGCGCAAGCCGACGCCGCCACGCGCGACCGCGCCGAGCACGCGATGGCCGAGCCGCTGCGCCTCGCGCTCGCGCAGCTTCGCGCGCTTCTGCAGCCGACGGAGATCACCCGCGCGACGCTGCCGCCCGCGATGGTCGAGTCGTGGGTGACGCCGGGCGGTCAGGCGCTCGTGAACGTGTCGCCGAAAGCGCCGCCGGGCGTCGATCCGAACGACGACACGCTGCTCGCGCATTTCGCCGATGCCGTGCAGCGCGTCGAGCCGAACGCCATCGGCGGACCGATTTCCGTGCGCCATTCGGCCGAGGTCATCATCACCGCGTTCGAGCATGCCGCGCTGTATTCGCTCATCGCCATCACGGTGCTGCTGTGGCTCGCGCTGCGTCGTTTCGGCGACGTTTTGCGAACTTTGGTACCGTTGCTCGTTTCGGCGATCGTGACGCTGGAGTTGTGCGTCGTCTTCCGCATGCCGCTCAACTTCGCGAATATCATCGCGTTGCCGCTGATGCTGGGTGTCGGTGTCGCGTTCAAGATCTATTTCGTGATGGCGTGGCGGCAAGGACAGACGCGCCTTCTCCAGTCGAGCCTCACGCACGCCGTGATGTTCAGCGCGGCCACCACCGCGACGGCTTTCGGCAGTCTCTGGTTCTCGCATCATCCGGGCACGTCGAGCATGGGGCGGCTTCTGGCGCTGTCGCTTCTGTGCACGCTGATCGGCGCCGTCGTGTTTCAGCCCGTGCTGATGGGCAAACCGCGCAAGGTGCGCGCGGCGGACCGCGCGAGGCTGCGCGCGAGCCAGCGGCATGACAATCTAAGAGGAATTGAAGAATGAGAATGGCTCCAGCGGCGCCTGCCGCTGCCGCGCTTCGCAAGCTGGCGACGAGTTTCGCCGTCGCGGGCGCGCTTTTGATGGCTGGGTGCGCGACGGGTCCGGACCGCAATCCGCACGATCCGCTCGAACCGATGAACCGGACCATCTTCAAGTTCAACGACACGGTCGATAACTACGTGGCGCGTCCCGTCGCGCAGTTCTACGTGAACTGGACGCCGAGTCCGTTCCGCACGGCGGTCAGCAACTTCTTCTCGAATCTGGGCGATTTCAGCAACTTCGCGAACAACCTGCTGCAACTGAAGATCACGGACGCCACGCAGGATTTGATGCGCATCGCGATGAATTCGGTGTTCGGCATCGGCGGGCTGATCGACATTGCATCGCCTGCGGGCTTGCCGAAGCATCATCAGGACTTCGGCCTGACGCTCGGCCATTACGGCGTGCCGTCGGGGCCGTACGTCGTGCTGCCGCTGCTCGGCCCGAGCTCGGTGCGCGATTCGACGACATGGCTCGTCGACTGGCGGGTGAATCCGGTGAGCTATGCGGACTCGGAGATTCGCTGGCCGCTGTATGGCGTGAACTTCGTGAGCGCGCGCGCGGACCTGCTCGGCGCGACCGATCTGCTCTCGCAAGCCGCGCTCGACAAATACGCGTTCGTGCGCGACGCCTACACGCAGCGCCGCCAGTATTTGCTGACCGGCGGCTCGTCGGCGTCGCTGCCCGATTACGGCGACGAAGGCGCGAGCGCGCCCGAAGGAGCAAGCGCGCCGGGCAGCAGCAGCCAGGAGCAAGGACTGCCGAATTACGTCGATCCGGGCGCGGCGGCATCGCCTGCGGGCGGCGTGGGGCCGAAATCGCCGGCGCCGGGCGCGGGCGAGTCGAACACCGCGCCGTCGCCGAGTTCCAGCAAATCGCAGGGCCTGCCTCAGTATCAGGATCCGGCGGAAAGCAAATAAGCCGCAGCCGGCAGTGCTGCAAAGAGAAACGGGCGCTCATGCGCCCGTTTTCGTCTCAATGCGCCGCTTCGGCGGTTTCTTCGCGGCCGATGTCATCGGTCGATGCTTTCGGCGCTTCCACCGCGCGTTGGTCGCGCCGGTACGCTTCGAACAACTCGTCCGCATAGCGAATCTGCGTGCGGCCGTGCGGCGCCGGTTCGCCCTGTCCGTTCAGGTTGACGAACACCATCTTCTCGACGGTCAGAATGCTCTTGCGCGTGATCTTGTTGCGCACTTCGGCGCGCAGCGTGATCGACGTGCGTCCGAAATGCGTCGCGGCGATGCCCAGCTCGATGATGTCGCCCTGCCGCGCCGAGCTGACGAAGTTGATCTCGGACATGAACTTGGTCACGACGCGCTGGTTGCCCAGTTGCGAGATGGCGTAGATGGCGGCTTCTTCGTCGATCCAGCGCAGCAGGCTGCCGCCGAACAACGTGCCGTTAGGGTTGAGGTCTTCGGGCTTGACCCATTTGCGAGTGTGAAAATTCATGGTGCGCTTCCTCTTACGTTCCTGCGATGACCGCGTACTTCACGCAGCCAGCCTAGGGTTTTCCCTGATTATAACCAAGCTGAGGGTTAACCCGCAGAAAGCAAGACCGCGCGAACGAGACTAGTCGAAGGAAAGCGCCCGCGCCTTCTCCATCGCATGACGGGCGTGGACGAGCGTCGCGCGGGCGGCGCGCGCATCGCCTGCGAGCCGCAGAAGCGCGCCGATTTGCGACGGCTGGCGCGCGAGTTCACGCAGGATCGGACCGATAGCGGTGGTGCCGTCATCGCGCAAGCCAGCTGTCGCGGCGGGCGGGAGCGTGCGCCACGCCGGATCGACGACCGCGCGACACACCGCGAACGGCAAGCCGCGCGCCGTCGCGATGGCGCCCGCGATATGCGACTCCATGTCGACCGCGAGCGCGCCCGTCGACGAATGCAGCGACCGCTTGTCGGACTCGCTCGTGACGGGTGCGGCGACGGCAGCCATCGGGCCGCAGCGCGTGATGCGAGCGAGCGGCGAGCCGCCGAAAGCCTCGACGATGCGCTCGGACCACGCGGCATCGGTCGGCAAGGTGCCGAACGGGCCCGACACGCTCTCTGCGACGATCAGCGTTCCCGGCTCCAGATCCGGCGCGAGCCCGCCCGCCGTGCCGAAGCTGATAATGCCCGCGCAGCCCCGCGCCACGGCATCGGACAACGCGCGTTCGAGCCAGTCGGCGCGCGCGGCGAACACGGCATCGACGCCGCGCCCGCGCGCGATCTTCGCCTCGAACGCCATGCCTGTCACCGCGACGACCGGCGCGTTCGCGGCAGCGCCCGAGGCAGGCGAAAGCGCGGCCGTGCGTGCGTCGCGCGCGTTCACATGCCCGCCGTCACGCGCGTTTCGCCTTCGCGCGTCAGGTTGCGGTATCGCGCGAGCGCCCACAACGGGAAGAACTTGCGATAGCCGTGATAGCGCAGATAGAACACGCGCGGAAAACCCGTCGCGGTGAAGCGCGTTTCGTCCCAGAGGCCGTGCGCCTGCTGCGTCCGGATCAGATACTCGATGCCCCGCGCGACCGCCGGATGTTCGACGAGCCCGGCCGCCATCAGGCCGAGCAGCGCCCACGCCGTCTGCGACGCGGTGCTCGGCGCCTGTTCGTAGCCCCGATAGTCGAGCTTGTAGCTCTCGCCGTCCTCGCCCCAGCCGCCGTCCGCATTCTGAATGCCGATGAGCCATTCCGCGCCGCGCTTCATGCGCGAATCCGTTGGCGCGACGCCCGCCGCGTTCAGCGCGCACAGCGCCGACCACGTGCCGTACACGTAGTTCATGCCCCAACGCCCGTACCAGCTTCCGTCGCGCTCCTGATTCTTCACGATGTAGTCGAACGCGCGGCGCGCCGGCTCGCTGTTCGCGGGCGTTTCGCCGAGTTGCGCGAGCATCGAAAGACAGCGCGCGGAGACGTCGACGGTCGGCGGATCGAGCAGCGCGCCGTGGTCCGAGAACGGGATGTTGTTCAGGTAATACTGCGTGTTTTCCGGTTCGAACGCGCCCCAGCCGCCGTCGCTGCTCTGCATGCCGACGACCCATTCGCGCGCGCGGGAAATCGCCTCGTCGAACATGGGCGTGCCGTTCTCGCGGCCGGCGCGCTCCATCGCCATCGCGACGACGGCGGTGTCGTCGACATCCGGATAGTGCGGGTTCGCGAACTGGAACGCCCAGCCGCCCGGCCGCACGTTCGGACGGCGCGAAATCCAGTCGCCGCGCACGTCGAGAATCTGCAACGGACGCAGCCATTCGAGGCCGCGCGCGACGGCGGCGCGCGCCTTCGGCATGCCGGTTTCGAGCAACGCGTGCGCCGCGAGCGACGTGTCCCAAACGGGCGACAGACACGGCTGACAGTACGCCTCGCCATCGTCCGCTTCGTCGATGACGAGCAGCTTGTCGACCGACTTACGCGCGATCGCGCGGTTCGGATGCTCGGGCGGATAGCCGAGCACGTCGTACATCATCACGGCGTTGGCCATGGCCGGGAAGATGGCGCCGAGGCCGTCTTCGCCGTTCAGCCGCTCGTCGACGAAGCGCACCGCCTCCGCGATCGCGCGCTCGCGGCCGGCTTTCGGGAATGCGCTATCGGTTGCGCGCAGCACCGTATCGACCATGCGGAAAAAAGTGAACCAGCCGCGGCTTTGATGCCCCGCGCGCTCCGGCATGCCGGTGTTCACGGGCGCGTCGGTGAACACCTCGTCGATGCGCACGCCGCGCGGATTGCGCGCCACCGGCCGCTTCGCGTTCAGCACGAGCAGCGGCACGATCACCGTGCGCGCCCAGTACGACACCTTCGACAGGTGGAACGGAAACCACATCGGCAGCCGCATGATTTCGACGGGCATCATCGGCACCGCGCGCCACGAGACCACGCCGAAGAGCGCCAGCAGAATGCGCGTGAAGACGTTGACCTTTTCCGCGCCGCCCGCCGCGAGAATGGCGCGGCGCGCGCGCTGCATGTGCTCCGCATCGGGCGAATCGCCGATCATCTTCAGCGCGAAGTACGCCTTCACGGTCGCGGAGACGTCCATCGCGCCGTCCGTGAAAAGCGGCCAGCCGCCGTCTGCGCGCTGAATGCGGCGCAGATAGCGGCCGATCTTCGCTTCCAGCTTGTCGTCAGCCGTCTCGCCGAGGTAATGCACGAGCAGCACGTATTCAGCCGGAATCGTTGCGTCGGCTTCCAGTTCGTAGAGCCAATAGCCTTCGGGAAACTGCGCCGCGAGCAGCGCGTCGGTGGCGTGGGTGACGGCGTGGTCCAGCGCGGCATTCGACGCCGGCGCGCCCACGGCCGACAGGGATAAATCGTTCATCAGCGTTCCATCGATGGGTTCAACAGCGCATCCGCGGCCTTCTGGCCGGAGCGGATCGCGCCTTCGATCGTCGCGGGGAGGTCCGTTGCCGTCCAGTCGCCCGCGAGCGTGAGATTGGGCCAGCGCGTGCGCGTCGCGGCCCGCAAGCCTTCCTGCGAGGGCACCGCCGCGAAGGTCGCGCGTTCTTCCGCAATGACCTGCCACGGCGGCATCGGCACGGGCGGCAGGCGCACGGCTTTCGCCACGTCGCGCCAGGCAGCCGCCGCGATGTCCTCGTGCGGCGTCGATAGCAGCCGATCCGCGCTGACGATGGTCGCCGTGAGCCGGCCATCGCCTGCGCAGAGCCAGTCCGCCGCGCCGTTCACGAAGAACGTCAGCCGCTCCGAGCCGATCGAACCGATCGAACCGATCGGCGCATCCACCGCGAAGTGCACGGTGACGATCGCGCGGAATTCGTCCGGCGCGACGATTTCCGGCACCAGCGCGCGCGCCGCGTCGGGCGGCACCGCGAGCACGACGCCATCGCCCGGTCCGAGCGCGACAGACTCGCCCGCGCCCTCGAAAGCGAGCGAGCTTACCCGTTCCTTCGAATCCGTGCCCGAAAAACCGATGTTCGTCGCCCGCGCGCCGAGCCGGATGTCCGCGCCGCCGTACTGCAAAAGCCGCAGCGCGGGCTCGACGAACGCATGCGCCACGCCGTTCTTCGCGATGAGCGGCCGGCACGCCTGGCCGCCCGCCGCCAGCGTTTCGCGCAGCAGATGCGACGCGACCGTCGCGCTCGCTTCCGCCGGGTCGGCGTTCAGCAGCGTGCGCAACAGCGGCCGCGCGAGCCGCTCCCACACGCGGCCGCGCGCGCGCATCGACTCCTCGACGGTGCGCCCCGGCTTGCCGAAAAAGAGCGGCAGCATGGGCAGATAATCGGCGGGCTGCGTGCCGGGCAGACGCGCCTCGGCGTCGAAGATCCAGCGCGGCAGGCGTCCCGGCGTCATGCGGATGGTCCACGCCTGCCCGCTCGCGGCATCGAAAAAAGGATAGTCGGGCTGGGTCGGGCCGCCGATGCCATCCGCGGAACTGATCGCGCGCAGAAAGCCGAGCGTGGCGTGATCGCCCGAGAGCAGCAGATGACAGCCGTTATCGACCGTCATGCCGAGCTTCGCGTCGAAGTACGAGCGGCTGCGGCCGCCTGCGCGAGACGCCGATTCGTGGAGCACGACGCGCGCTCCGCGCCGCTGCGCCTGCACCGCGGCGGCGAGACCGGCGAGCCCGGCCCCGACGACGTGTACGGTCCCGGACATCAGAGAAGATTGCGCGCGACGATCCAGAGCAGGCGCGCACGCGGCGTGCGCACGCGCGGGCGCGGCAGGTCGAAGCCGCGTTTCAGGTTCGCCTCGAGCACGGCGCGATACGCCGCCGACATGATGCGCGGCGCGCGCACTTCGTGGCGCGGCGATGCCGCCATGATCGCGTCGGACTGCGCGTAGTGGCCCTTCGCGCGCTCGGCCAGCACGGCGCACACGCGCGGGAGCCGCGCATCGCCGACGATCGCCGCCGCGTTGCTCGTCGCGATGCCTTCGCGCGCGAGCAGTTCGCGCGGCAGATAAACGCGGCCGATGGCGGCATCTTCGTCGATATCGCGCAGGATGTTGGTGAGTTGCAGCGCGCGCCCGAGGTGATGCGCGAGCCGCCGGCCCGCGTCCTCCTGCATCCCGAAGATTCTCACCGACAGCCGCCCGACCGCGCTCGCGACGCGGTCGCAATACAGGTCGAGCGTGGCTTCGTCGGGCGCAACGATGTCGCCGGCGGCGTCCATCGCCATGCCGTCGATCACGGCGTGAAAGTCGTCGCGGGAAAGATGGAAAGCGTGGATATGGCGGGTCAGCGCCTCGAGGGAGCGCTTCGGCGCGCCGCGATAGCAGGCGTCGATGTCCTCGCGCCAGCCTTCCAGCGCGAGCGCGCGTTCGCGGCGCGGCAACGCGCCTTCGTCGGCGATATCGTCCACCGCGCGGCAAAAGGCGTAGATCTGGTACATCGCGTCCCGCTGCGCAGCCGGAAGGATGCGCATGGCGAGATAGAACGAACTGCCCGACGATGCCTTCGCGGCCTCGGTGGTGGATTCGTCGGCGATGAAATTGGAAACGGCCAAGACGGACTCCGCTGTGGCGCCCCCAAGGGCAAATTAAGAGATCGGGCGCCGGTTCCGACGATCCCGTCGAGCGCGCGGAACGACGTGGCGCTGAAGAGGGAATGACCGAAGGAGACGGCCGGCGCGCGCCGGCTGCGAACTGCGCCGGAAGCGGCTAGGAGTATACCAATGATTCGGCCCGATTGCGCCTTGCGGCGGCGCGCGTGGCCGCGATCAGGCGAAGCCGACCGAACGGTTGCGCCCCTCGCGCTTCGCCACGTACAGCGCGGCGTCGGCTTCGTTGATGAGCGCCTCGTAAGACGACGTCACCTCGCGCCGCGCGCACGCCACGCCGACGCTCGCCGTCACCGGCACGCGCGCGCCCTGCACGTCGATAGGCGTTTCGCAGATCGAATGGCGCACTTTCTCCGCGACGATCATCGCGTCGTCGTAGTTCGTGCACGGCAGAAGCAGCGCGAATTCCTCGCCGCCGAAGCGCCCGAACACGTCCTGCACGCGCACGGTCGCCGCAACGCGCTCGGCCATCACGCGCAGCACCGTGTCGCCGACCAGATGGCCGAGTTCGTCGTTGATGCGCTTGAAGTGGTCCAGATCGAACAGCAGCATCGACAGATCGCCGCCGTAGCGTTGCCAGCGCGAGAATTCGTCGCGAATGCGCAGCTCGAAATAACGCCGGTTCGCGATGCCGGTCAGGCCGTCGCGGTCGGCGAATTCCTGCAGCTTGGCCACGGCTTCGTCGCGAGCGCGCTGCATCATGCTCGCGTGGGTGGCATCGGCAATGGTCACGCAGACGGCGCGCACTTCGCGCTCGTGGGTGAGCGGCATGAACGTGCAGTCCTGCTGCATGAAGTCGACGCCGCCGGTGATCGGCCGGTCGTGATCGAACTTGAAGAGATACGGCCGCTGCTCCCAGGAACTGAACGCGAAGCTGCCGAGCTGAAACACGCTCTCGACCTTGCGCGTGAGCCACACGCGCGGCAGTTCCGGAAAGCTCGCGAAGATCGACTTGCCCGTCACCTGCGCGGCCGTCTTGCCGCTGTGGTCCGCCATGAAGCGGTTCCACATGAGCACGTTCAGATCGCGGTCCAGCACGAAAATGCCGAAGCCGACGCGCTCGATCACCAGTTCGCTCAGCACATGCCGCAGTTCTTCCATATCGGCGCGGCGTCAGAAGCTGGAAAGCAGCGCGTCGAGCGCCTCGTTCAGATGCGCAATGGCGTCTTCCGCCATCAGCATCACCAGATGCGCGCGAAAGCTGTGATCCTCCAGCGCGAAGTTGACTTCGAGCAGGAGCGCGGTCTTCCACGCGAGCATCGCGGGCTGGAAGACTTCTTCCAATGCGAGTTCCGCGCCGAGCATGCCGGGCGGCGAGAAGATCGGCGCGCGGCCGAGCCGGTCCAGAATGCACGACACGCACGCGCCGATCAGCACCGTCGCCACGTCAAAGACGAGTTCCGTGCGCGTGGTCGCTTCGTAGGTGGACTTGGTATAGGGATCGTCGACGAGCGCGCAGAGGTCATCGACGCTGCCGCTCTTGCACAGCACGATCGCCTCGCCCTTGATGTCCGAGCGAAAGCCCTGGCGCACGGCGGTTACGGCGTCGGTGATGCCGGTCATCTCGCGCAGCGCGGCGGACGCTTCGGACACGTTGACCACGCGCACGCGCGGCACCGACAGTTCGATGAAGGTGCCGAGCAGCTTCGACAGGCGCGTGGCGGCCTGGCCCATCGCCATGTTGGCGACTTCCTGCAGCGCGTCGCGCTGGTCTTCGTTGAGGGCGGGTTCAACCATGGAGACCGTACTCCTTCAAAACGGGACGCAGCGCTTCGGGCGTCACGGGCTTCGGCAGGAACGCAATGGCGCCGAGCGCGCGCACGCGTTCCTGCGCGAGCGGTTGCACGTCGGCGGAAACGACGATCACGAACGTGTTCAGGTCTTCGTGCTGAAGCGCGTCGAGAACCTGATAGCCGGTCATGTCCGGCATCGTCAGATCGAGAAACATGACGGATGCGCGGCCCGCGCGATACAACTCGAGCGCCTCGCGTCCATTGGTCGCGTAGGAGATATCGACGTCCCAGTCCGCGGGCAATGCGCGCGTCAACACCTTGCGCGCGAGCAGGGAATCATCGGCAATGACAATCGGCAAAGGCATGGTCGGTCGAATCGGTGGGCGTTCGTGGCGGACGGGAAGCACGGCCTACACGGCATGCTCTCGTAGGCGTTTACGGCGCGACTGCGGAGTTCTTTAGGGAGACAGGCGGCGCGTTCGTCGCCAGCCGCCGATGGCGGGCGAAAGCGAATGCAAAAGCGCCCAAGCGGCGCGGCTTTGCGGCGCGATCAAACGGTACGCGGCGAGCGCGCACCCGAGCGTCTGGTTCGGCGTCATGTTGCCTTGCCCCGTGCGTCGTCCGGGCGGCGAGCGGCGCCGGACCTTGGCCTTTTGTTCTGTCGCCCGCTCGCGCGGCGCGCGAAAGCGAGCTATTTGTCTCCGACATCCGCTCTGGCGGCAGATTAATCGGAAGAATGCATTGTCGGCTTCGATGCGCGCAAAAGCAACTCGCCGGCGCGCGGTTCGGGGATTGTTATACTCGTCTTTCGGTCGACACAAGAAAATCCTTTCCCGGCTGAGGCTGCGCGAATTGTCTGCTGCTTCGCTGTACGTTTGCGCTACGGATTTTTTCGCTAACTACGCACTGCACGCGCGTGCGAAACCAGCGCGTCAATGCGCTGCGGTCTGCGCCAATGGCACATTTCCTGCATGCTCCAGACGATTACCCCGCGCGCGCCCCGCGCGCCGTTAATCGAACGGTTGATCGCGCCAAGGGTCGAGTAAAGTTTTCCACTTCGCTGCCAAAATGACGCTGCAACGTGAGGAGCACGACGCCGAGCCTTCCGCCGTAACGCGGCAGGAAGAACCGCCTTTTCCGGTCGTCCCCGAGCGCAACTTCGCCGCGCAGCGCATGACGCTCTACGCGCTGCTCGTCGCGGCCGTCGTGCTTCCGTGCGTGTACGTCGCCATCACCGCGATCTCCGACTACCGCGCGCGCGTCGCGAGCGCGTCCGACGCCGTCGCGCGCAACGCGAGAATCGCGGAGGAGCAGGCGCTCAAAGTCTTCGATCTGAACGTCACGCTGAACGAACGCATCGTCGATCTGCTCGACGACCTCGACGCGGACGCGATTCGCCGCGAAGACGCCGTCGTCCACGCGCGCCTGAGCCAGATGATCGGCCACTACCGGCAGGTGTCGGCGGCGTCGGTGTTCGGTCCGGACGGCCGGTTGCTCGCCACGAGCCGCGCATGGCCGACGCCCGATGTCACGGTGGGCACCCGCGAGGACTTCGCCAGCCTGCGCGCCGACAGCCGGCTCGCGCAGATTTCACGCGTGATGCTGGGCAAAGTGGCCGGCGAGCGCGTGTTCAATACGGCCGTCGCACGCAAGACGCCCGACGGTCAGTTTGCCGGCATGGTGTCGATCGCGCTGCGCCCGTCGTACTTCAATGACTTCTATCGCGAACTGCTCGGCGACAGCCCGACTGTGTCGATCGGTCTGACCCGCGCCGACGGCGAAGTGCTCGCGTGGTATCCCGAGCGGCCGCCCGACCGCATGGCGCTCGCCGCGAGTTCGCCGTTGCGCGAGGCGTATCGCGCCGGCACGCACGACGGCGTCATGAAAATGGTCTCGGGGCTCGACAACGAGTTGAAGATCGTCGCGTTTCGCCGGGTCGGCGATTATCCGCTCTATGTATCGAGCGGCTTCCCCGTCGAGACCATCTGGACGCAGTGGTACCGCCATCTGAGCGTGCTGGCGCTGTCGATCCTCGCGCCGTGCGTCGTGCTGTGGGGCGTGATCGGGCAGTCATTGCGGCGGCTCGCCAAAGAGGAAGAAGCGTGGGAACGCTGGCAGGCCGAGGCGTCGATGCGTCGCTCGATCGAATCCGCGTACCGGCAGGCGCGCAAGATGGAGGCGCTCGGCAATCTCGTCGGCAGCGTCGCGCACGACTTCAACAACCTGCTGATGATCGTCTCCACGAACGTGCAGATCGCGCGGCGGCGCGGCCCCATCGGGCTCGATCGCGAACTGACGGCGATGGAGCGCGCGTTGAAGAACGGCCAGTCGCTCACGCGGCAGTTGCTCGGCGTCGCGCGCAAGCAGCCATTGCGCAGCGAGGTCATCGCCATCGGCAAATGGGTGACGGCGGAGCGCGAACTGCTGCGCGCGTCGCTCGGCGCGAAGGTCGCACTGCACTCGGAGGTCGCGGCCGACGTGTGGACGATTCGCGTCGATCCGGCCGAACTGGAACTCGCGCTCATCAACGTGGCCGTGAACGCGCGCGACGCGATGCCGAACGGCGGCACGTTCACCGTGCGCGCCGACAACGTGCGCTTTCGCCACGAGGACGGCTTTCCGCTCATCGGCGAATTCGTGCAGATTTCGCTGGAGGACACGGGCGTCGGCATGAGCGCTGACGTGCTCGCCCGCGCGTTCGAGCCGCTTTTCACGACGAAGCCGAAAGGCATGGGCACCGGGCTCGGTCTGCCGCAGGTCTTCGCGTTCTGCGAGCGCGCGGGCGGGCTCGCGACCATCGACAGCGCCATCGGCGCGGGCACCTCGGTGCGTCTCTATCTGCCGCAGGCCGCGGCGACGGACGCGCCTCACGCGGAACCGGAGCAGGCCGCTTCGACGCCGCAGGAGGCGGACGGCCTGCGCGTGCTGCTCGTCGAAGACAACGAGGAAGTCGCCGCCGGCACGGAGGCGCTGCTCACGATGATGGGTCATCGCGTGACGTACGTTTTCAACGCCGACACCGCGATGACGCTGCTCGAAGCGGCTCGGGAGAACATGGCGGTGTCGGGCTTTCCGTTCGATGTCGTGCTGTCGGACATCCACATGCCGGGGCAGCTCAACGGCATCGATCTCGCCGAACGCATGCAGCGGTTCGAGCCGCGCATTCCCGTCATCCTCGTCACCGGCTATGCCGAAGAACTCGACCGCGCCCGCCAAGTGGATGCGCGTGTGCTCGCCAAGCCCTTCGACATCGCGCTGCTGGATACGCTGCTGCGCGGCATTCGCGAGGAACACGCCGTGCGTTCCGTCGACCGCTAACCGCCTCCGGCACGACTGTTGCGTGAGCAAACGCATGTGCGGCAACCCGGCGTTGCCGATCCGCGGAATCCGCTCAACGAGAGGAGACGACCATGCGACACACCGTCATCGGAGTATTCGATACCTACGCCCAGGCCGAGGATGCGCGCTCGGCGCTCGTTACCGCGGGCTTCGCGCGCGGCGATATCGAGCTCCAGGCGAACCCGAAGCGGGACGATGCCGCGCAGCCGTCGAGCTTGAGCGACGCCGAGACGCACGCGCAACCCGGCGTGCTCGCCAACATCGAGCGGTTCTTCAGCATGCTTTTCGGCGGACGCGATCAGCCGCCCGAAGTCGCGCATTATTCGGAAGCGGTGCGCCGGGGCGCGGTGCTCGTCGCCGTCGATACGCCGAGCGAGGCGCAAGCCGATATCGCGCGCACGACGTTGACCGACTGCGGCGCGATCGACATCGACGAACGCGCGGCGAGCTGGTCGACGCTTTCGCAGGGCGCGACCGCCACGCCGCCCACGACCGCCGATGACCGCGATCACTCCATTCTCGACGAACTCGGCCTCGGTCGCGGCAGCGGCGTTCCGGGCCGCGATCCTGTGAATCCGCCGCGTGCGGATGTGCCGCGCGCCCGCGCTTATCCGCGCTCGGACGCGCCGGTTGCCGATCCGGTCGCGCCGCCGATCGTCGACCCGCTCGCCGGTCCGCTCGGCGATCCGCTGCTCGATCCGATCGGCGAGCCGCGCACGCCGGCGGGCGGCGGAATCGGCAGCGAGACCGGCGCGGAAGCTTTCACGCGCACCGATCCCGCGACGCTGACCTCGCGCGACTACGTGACCGACCCCGCCGACGATCCGCTGATGCCGGCGACGCGCCCGCAGCGCGGCACGCCGGAGCCGTCGACGACACAATACGAACAGGTCGAAACGAAGCCGGCGAGCACCCCGCAAGGACAGGCGCAAGCGCAGACGCAGACCGATCCGCTGACCGGCGTGCACGTCGATCCGAACACGGACTGGCGCTCCATCGACACGATCGAGCCGCTAAGCACGCTGGACGAGCCCGCCAAGCCGCAGCAATTGAACATGCAGAATCAGGTGCAATCGCAGTCGATGCCCGCGATGGGCGCGGCGGGCGATCCGATCGGCACGTCGGCGGCGTCGCAGGCCGCGGTTCCGCTCGGTCCGCGCACGGTGCCGAACGAGTACATGGAGTACGAAGAAGACTTCCGCGCCGACTACGCCACGAAGTACGCGACGACCGGCGAGCCGTACGAGGACTATGAAAGCGCGTATCGCTACGGCGCGACGCTCGGCAACGACGAGCGTTTCCGCAACCGCGCGTGGGACGACCAGATGGAGTATGAAATGCGGCGGGACTGGGAGAGCCGCCATCCCGAAGGCGATACGTGGGACCGCTTCAAGGCGGCGATCCGCCACGGCTGGGATCGCGTGACGGGGCAACATCACGCGTAACCGGCGATCCCCGCTTCAATGACGACGGCCCGCTCGCGCGGGCCGTTGTCGTTTGCGGAACGCCTCAGGCGGCGAAATCGCGCACCCACGCGACGTATCGGTCCATGAAGGTCTGCAAGAACTTGCGCGTGTCTTCGCTGACGATATTCCCGTTCGCGTCGATGCGGTTTTCGTCGTGCTTGATGTACATCTCCGGCTGACCCATCAGCGCGACGTCGAGGTACGCGCACACGCTGCGCAAATGCGCTTGCGCGAGCGCCGTGCCAATGGCGCCGACCGACGTGCCGATGACGGCGCCCGGCTTGCCGCCCCACGCGCTTTGCCCCCACGGCCGCGAGCCCCAGTCGAGCGCGTTTTTCAGCACGCCGGGAATCGAGCGGTTGTATTCGGGCGTGACGAACAGCAGCCCGTCGGCTTCCGAAATCTTCTGCTTGAGCGTGCGCGCGGCTTCGGGGAAGTCGCTGTCGTATTCCTGGCTATAGAGCGGCAAGCTGCCGATGTCCAGATGCTCGAAAGTGAAATCGCTCGGCGCGAGCGATTCCAGCGCGTGGGCGAGCTGCCGGTTGAACGAATCCTTGCGCAGGCTTCCCACGACCACCGCGATCTTGTACGCCATGATATTTCCCCCGTCGAAAGGATGAGATTGAACCACCGATACGTCATCTGTAACCGACGCCAGAGCAATCATAGGCCCATCGTCAGGCGATCGTCACCGGGATGCTGCGCCAGGCGACCGGCTTCGTTTTTGTAATCAATCGCGCAGTCCAGCTCGCGCCGCATGAACACTCGCTTCGCGGCCAGCTATCCCCACGTTTATCCACAGAAACTGTGGATAAGTCCGGGTAACGGTCGGCGCGCGTCGATTTTCGATTCACGAACGAAACAAAACGCAGCGGCGAGCCGGTTTGCGTGCGATGTGAACGCCTCTCATTGACCGAAGAAGACGTTGCATTGCGCGGCCGAGCCCTGACAGGTCGACGGCTGCGAATCTGCCGCGTGCGCACCGCCGGCAGCTGCGAAAAGAGCGACGGATGCGGCGAGAATGGAAAGAATGCGCTTCATGATATGCCTCCACAGAGTTCGTTGACCGACCGGTCGGACCGGTTGAGGCGAACTTTATCGGGCCGGCGACAGCGGAAAAAGCGGCTTCGGCCGAAGTGATTTTTGCCGCGATTGCAATAATCGTGGCCCGCTCGCGGCAACGTCACAACATCAGCGCGAGACAGAGCGTGACCGTGACGAGCGACAGCACGGTCGAAAAAAGGATCGTGCTCGACGTCACGCTGGCCTCGCGCCGGTAGAACTCGGCGAGCATGAACGGGCCGGTGCCGGTCGGCAGCGCGCTGAGAATCACGGCGGTTTTAGCCCACAGCGGCGGCAGCGCGAACACATGAACCGCGAGCCACCACGTCAGAAGCGGCTGCGCCAGGAGCTTGAGCGCGACCAGTGCGCTCGTCGTCCGCAGGTTGCGCGCTTCGCCCTTCGCGCCGAGAAACAGGCCGAGCGCAACGAGCGCGCACGGACTCGCCGCGCCGCCGAGCAGCTTGATGAGTGCTTCCGCGCCTTCGGGCACCGCCACGCCGCTGCCGCTCATCAACGCGCCCGCGACCGGCGCGATCAGAAGCGGATTCTTGCCGAGCGACTTCGCCACGCGCCACAGCGTCGCGCCGATACCGCTTCCCGCTTGCAAGCCGAGTTCGATCAGCACGATCGCAATGCCGAAAAGCACGCACACGGTCATGATCGTCGCGATGACGGCGGGCGCGAGGCTCGGCTTGCCGAACGCGAGCAGGCAGAGCGGCAAGCCCACGAAGCCTGTGTTCGGGTAGGCGGCGTTCAGCCCGTCGATGCTGGCATCGGCGAGCGGACGCGCTTGCATCAACCGCACGCCGAGCGTCAGCACGAACACGACCGCCGATCCGATGCCGAATACCGCGATGAACGCTGGCTGATCGAGCGTCTTCAACGGCGTCTTCGCCATGATGTCGAAGAGCAGCGCCGGGAGCGCGAGATAGACGACGAAGCGGTTCAGTTCGGACGCCGCCGTGGGCCCGAGCTTGTTGAGCTTGCGGCACGCATAGCCCGCGGCGATCAGGCCGAAGACGGGCAAGATGATGGTGACGAGCGGACCGAGCAGCGACGAGAGAAACGCAACGGGCGAAGAAACCGGCGATGACATGAAGAACGGAGCGCGAGCCAAATCGAAAGTGCCGAAAGCATACCCGCAGACCGATAGGTGAGATGTTTCGGGAGCTGCGGGACGGTGAGGAGTGCTGCGCCGAGGGGTCTCACTTTTCGATCCGGCGAACGCGTGACAAAGCTTTCACTAACCCACGCAACTCGTTGATTGCAGACAGAACGCGGGTTTCGCCGATTTTGCGCGTTGCGGACGCACTCGCTCGACGTTTCCCTGTCGTTGGGTCGCTGCGCTGTGAGGTGAGACGTTTCGGGAGGCGGCGGGCGCGGCCGAACGCGCGATCGGCTTATGAAAAAAAGCCTAGAAACGGCAACAACTTGGGAGTAAGCCGGTCGCGCTCAGCACCGCGCTGCAACGTCGAAAGGTGAGACTTTCCGGGACCGCTCGCGTCGGAACGGTCATTGCTATCGAATCGATCTCTAACCGAATCTGAAGCCAATGAAATCACGACGACCTTGGGCGTACGGCGCCGCGGCGCTGATAGCGATAGGAGGCATCGGCGCGCTCGCGGCCTATGGGCTGAAAGGCGCGAAGCGCAGCGGCAACGAGCAGGTGCCGGAGCCGTCGAAGGCCGTGGACCTCGACCGCTATCTCGGCCACTGGTTCGAATTCGCCCGCTACGAAAATCGCTTCGAACGCAATTGCGAGGCCGTCACCGCCAACTACGCGCGGCGCGAGGACGGGCTCATTTCAGTCATCAACGCGTGCCGGGAAGGCAGCCTGACCGGGCGATACCGGTCGGCGGAAGGACGCGCGAAGGTCGTGCCCGGATCGAACGGAACGAAGCTCAAAGTCTCGTTTTTCGGCCCGTTCTATGTCGGCGACTACTGGATTCTCGATCACGCCGACGACTATTCGTGGTCGATCGTCGGCGAGCCGACGGGGCGCTATCTGTGGATTCTCACGCGCGAAGCCCGCCCATCGGCCGAACTGCGCCGCACGCTGCTCGTACGCGCCGCCGCGCTCGGCTACGACACCACGATGCTGCGCGAGACGCAGCACGACTGAGCGTGTTGCGGCTCAGCTCGCCTTGCACGCGAGCAGCAGCGAATTCTGGCTGTTGTCGCTCGACTGATCGAGCACGTCGTAGCCGGCGGGACACGCGACCTTCGCGTTATCGGTACACAGACGCCAGCCGCCATAGGCCGGACAGGTGACGAGTTGCGTCGGCCGGCCGTCGGCGGAAAAAAGCGGCGGCGCGCTGCTGCATCCGCCGAGCGCCCACGCGCTCGCAGCGAGCATGACGATATGGCCGATTGCCTTGCCGAGCTTCATCCCGCACCCCTTGTTTTCAGGTCGTTATTCTTGATTGCGTCGTCTCGCGAGTATGCCACGCGGAGCTTTCGCGTCGATTTATCACGCGCGACGCGATTCACACCTCGATGCCGAGTGCCGCGATCTTCTTGTACATCGTCGCCCGCCCGATGCCGATGCGTTGCGCTGCTTCCGCCACGCGCCCGCCGCTCGCGCGCAATGCGTCGGAGAGAAAGCGGCGCTCGAAGTCGTTCATCGCCTGCGCGTAGGGCACCGCCGCTTCCGCTTGCGCCTTTTCAGCGGGCGCGAGCAGCGCGGCGGGCTTCGAATCGATGAACGGAGCGAGCGCGCGCGCATCGATATGTTCGCTGTCAGAAAGCATCAGCGCCCGTTCGAGCGTGTTGCGCAGCTCGCGCACGTTGCCGGGCCACGCGCACGCGGTCAGAAGACGCAGCGCGTCGTCGTGAAGCACGAACTGGCGAATGCGCCCCGTGCGCGCTTCGCCCGACAGGTCTTCGAGAATCGCGTACGCGAGTGCCTCGATATCGCCGAGCCGCGCGCGCAGAGGCGGCGCGTGGATCGTCAGCACGTTCAGCCGATAAAACAGGTCGGCACGGAAGCGCCCCGCTGCAACGAGCGCGGGCAGATCCGCCGACGTCGCCGCGATGATGCGCACGTCCGCGCGCACGATGCGGTTCGACCCGAGCGGCTCGAACTCCTTGTCCTGCAAGACGCGCAAGAGCTTGCCCTGCAACGGCAGCGGCATGTCGCCGATTTCGTCCAGAAACAGCGTGCCGCCGTCCGCCAGTTCGAACTTGCCGACGCGCCCTTTGCGTTCCGCGCCCGTGTACGCGCCCGGCGCCGCGCCGAAGAACTCCACTTCGAGCAGCGTGTCCGGAATCGCCGCGACGTTGACGGTGACGAGCGGCTTGGCCGCCCGCGTCGACGCGCCGTGGATCGCGTGCGCGAGCAGTTCCTTGCCGGTGCCGGTTTCGCCGAGCAGCAGCACGGGCGAATCGACGAGCGCGGCACGCCGCGCCTGCCGCTTCACTTCGAGACTGGCCGGACTCGTGCCGACGAAGCTCGCGAACGTGTACTTGGCCCGCCGCGCCTGCGCGAGCGACTGCCGCGTTGCGATCAATTCCTGCTGCACGCGGGAGTAGTGCGCGAAGAGCGGCGTGAGCGCCTTCATCTCGTCGAAGAGCGCGAAGCCGATTGCGCCGACGGTCGCGCCCTGATCGTCCTTCAGCGGCAGGCGAGTGACGACCAGCGGCTCGCGGTCCGTCTCGAGCACGTCGAGCAGAATCGGCTTGCCCGTCGCGACCACTTCGCGCATCAGGCTGTTCGGGATTACCGCTTCGCAGTCGAGACCGATGGCGTCGGTCGGATCGGAGAAGCCGAAGCGCGCCGCATAACGCTTGTTGATCCAGACGACGCGGGCGTCGGCATCGACGATGAACGTGCCTTCGCTCAGGTTCTCGAACGTCTTGAAGAGCGACTCCATGGCGCGCCGCATGACGTCGCTGTAGTCGGCGGGTACGTTGATCCAGTCGTTGCGCATGGGCGCTTGTCTCCGTGGTTTTCTCTAGTTGGCGACAGCGTATCTCATATCGGAGACAGTCGACAGCCTTGATGGGCTTGAGACCCGCAACGCTAGATAGCTTGGCCGTCTCTTTTTGGAGACAATCCGGCGGCTTCTCACAGGTCTCGCCGCCTTTGCGCGCGCGCCAGTGTGCTTTCGCGACCGTTGGCACGGAAGCTGCATGATTGCGCGCCGCCGACGGCCTGCCGTAACAAGCCGTGGACGAAGTTCAAAGAACAACCATTAACGGAGACTCAATGTCGTTCCTCATCGTGCTCGCCGCCCTGGCGTTCCTGATGCTGGCCGCCTATCGCGGCTACAGCGTCATCCTGTTCGCGCCGATCGCCGCGCTCGCGGCCGTCCTGCTCACCGATCCCGCCGCCGTCGCGCCGGTGTTCTCGGGCATCTTCATGGAGAAGATGGTCGGCTTCGTGAAGCTCTATTTCCCCGTGTTCCTGCTGGGCGCGGTATTCGGCAAGGTGATCGAGCTGTCCGGATTTTCCGAGTCGATCGTCGCCGCCGCGATCCGCTATATCGGCAAGTCGCGGGTCAATGCGGTGATCGTGGCCGTGTGCGCGCTGCTCACCTATGGCGGCGTGTCGCTGTTCGTGGTCGTGTTCGCCGTGTATCCGTTCGCGGCGGAAATGTACCGGCAGAGCAATATCCCGAAACGGCTGATGCCCGGCGCCATCGCGCTCGGCGCGTTCTCTTTCACGATGGATTCGCTGCCCGGCACGCCGCAGATTCAGAACATCATCCCGACGACTTTCTTCAAGACGACCGGCTGGGCCGCGCCGTGGCTGGGCGTGATCGGCTCGGTGTTTATCATCGTCGTGGGGCTTTCGTTTCTGGAGTGGCGCCGGCGTTCGGCCATGGCCAAGGGCGAAGGCTATGGCACCTCGCTCGTGAACGAGCCGGAACGCGTCGAGTCCACCAACATGCCGAATCCGCTGCTCGCGGTCGCGCCGCTCGTGCTCGTCGGTGTCGCGAACTTCGCGCTCACCCGCTGGATTCCGACGTGGTACGGCGCGAGTTATACCGTCGCGCCGAATGCGCTGCCGGGCGTGCACACGCCGGTGACCACCGCCATCAAGCCGGTCATCGCGATCTGGGCGGTCGAAGGCGCGTTGCTGCTCGGCATTCTGCTCGTTCTGCTGACGGCGTTCTCTCGCGTGAAGGAACGTTTCGCGCCGGGCACGCGCGCCGCCGTCGCGGGCGCGCTGCTCGCCGCGATGAACACGGCGTCGGAATACGGCTTCGGCGGCGTCATCGCGGCGCTGCCGGGCTTTCTGGTCGTCTCGGACGCGCTGAAGAGCATCCCGAATCCGCTCGTCAACGCCGCGATTTCCGTGAGTTCGCTCGCGGGCATCACAGGGTCCGCGTCGGGCGGCATGAGCATCGCGCTCGCCGCCATGTCGGACCTCTTCATCAAGGGCGCGGAAGCCGCGCATATTCCGCTGGAAGTCCTGCACCGCGTGGTCGCGATGGCGAGCGGCGGCATGGACACCCTGCCGCACAACGGCGCGGTCATCACGTTGCTCGCGGTCACCGGGCTTACGCACCGCGAATCCTATCGCGACATTTTCGCCGTCACGGTCATCAAGACGCTCGCGGTGTTCTTCGTCATCGGCGTGTACTACGCGACGGGCATCGTGTAATGGATTCGAGTGGCCGCACGCTTTAAGGCGGCGGCCATTCGCTATTGTTTGTCCGATTAAAACGAGCAGGTTTACCCTCATTACCGCCCGATAGTCGGTCATTTAGTATCTAATGCGCCGGTTTTGTGCTCGATTAACTGATGCCTGATAAAATGACGAGACGACAGTGTCATCCAGCGTAAGCATGTGCTCACGCTTAATCTGGAACATCTCAATCGCGGGCTTTTAAGTGAATCTGACTCCTGAAAAAGAAAATGTCTCTCGCGCTGATATTCCGACGTCCGCCGATCGGTCTCTGACATTCGAGCACTGCCGCGATCCTGAAAGCATTCGCGCTCTCGAAGCGGAATGGGGCGCATTATATCGCCATGTCGACGGCGAATATTTTCAGTCATTCGAGTATTGCTATAACAGCCTGATGTGCGAACACCTCGGCACGCGGCGCAAACCGCATTGCGTCGTCGCGAGGCGCAACGGAAAAATGGTGGCCGTGTGGCCGTTGCTCGTGTCTTATCGCACTTGCTGGAAATTCGCTGAACCGCTGACACCGCAAAACCGTTCGCCGAGCGATATTCTCGTTGCACCGGAAAAGGACGCGCAGCAAATCGTCGAAGCGCTGTACAAAGAGACCGTGCGAGCCACGCGCGCCGACGTTTTCGAGTTATGGCGCGTCCGCAAGACTTCGCCGCTTTATGCGTGCGTCAAGCGCCATGCGGTAATTCGCCGCGAAGAAGATGACCTCACGCCTTACGCGGCGTTACGCGGTGTTCAAGACTGGGACGCTTTCAGCCGCTCGCGGTCCGGACGCGAGAAGACCAAGCCGGAGTACCTCAAACGGCGGCTCGCGAAAGAAGGACAGTTCAAGATCGAATTAATCGACGCTTCCGATCCGCGTCTCGAATCGTTCATCGAATGGTTCGTGGTTCAAAAGCGAAAGTGGGCGACCGAGAAAGTCGGCGAGAGCCAATGGACATTCTCCGATGCCAGCCTGAAGTTCTGGAAAGCGCTTCTTTCCGGCCCGGCTGCGGCGTCCGGAATCTTTCGGCTCTTCGTCATGACGTTCGATGGCGAGCCGGTCGCGGCGAATATCGTTTCGATGAATAGCACCACCTTCTATCTCATCGCGATTACTTACGATTTGAATCTGAAGAAATTCTCGCCCGGCACCATTCTCGTCGATGAATGCGTGAAATGGGCTTCCGAACATCATCTGGACTTCGACTTCGGTCCCGGCGAGCAACGCTATAAAACGTCGTGGAGCGGCGGCAAGTCGTATCCGATGTCTTCATTCATGGTGCTCGCGACGCCGTGGGGACAAACCGGTTATGTGACGAAGCAATTCGTCAAACAGACGCGGGAACGCGCCATGCGCGTCGTGAATCGCGTCGTGGGAAAATCGGCGCCGGCGACGCCTGAAAGCGATTAGTTGTTTTTGTCGAAGCAATATCGAAGATAGTCGTACTCGCAGCGCTACAGAAAAAGGAAACCGCTCATGACTCAATCCGCATCGAACAACCTGGCCGGCAAGACCGCGCTCGTCACCGGCTCGACGAGCGGTATCGGCCTCGGCATTGCCACGGCGCTCGCGCAAGCGGGGGCGAATCTCGTGCTGAACGGCTTCGGCGACGTGAGCGGCGCGCTCGCGCAGATCGAGGCGACCGGCGCGAAGGCCGTGCATCATGCGGCCGACATGACCAAGCCCGCCGAGATCGAAGCCATGATCGCGTTCGCGGCGGAACGCTTCGGCGCGCTCGACATCCTCGTGAACAACGCGGGTATTCAGCACGTAGCAACCATCGACGAATTCCCGGTCGATCGCTGGGACGCGATCATCGCGATCAACCTGAGCTCCGCGTTCCATACCATGCGCGTCGCGCTGCCCGGCATGCGCGAGCGCGGCTGGGGCCGTGTCATCAACATCGCGTCGGTGCATGGGCTCGTCGGCTCGGCGGGCAAGTCGGCGTATGTCGCGGCCAAGCACGGCATTCTCGGACTCACGAAAGTGGCGGCGCTCGAAAACGCGCGCACGGGCGTGACCGTCAACGCCATTTGCCCCGGCTTCGTGCTGACGCCGCTCGTGCAAAAGCAGATCGACGATCTCGCCGCCCGCGAATCGCTCTCGCCCGACGCCGCCCGCGCGAAACTGCTCGGCGAAAAGCAGCCGTCCGCGCAGTTCGTCACGCCGCAGCAGATCGGCGACATGGCCGTGTTCCTCTGCTCGAATGCAGCGAGCGAGATGCGTGGATCGGCGTTGCAGATCGACGGTGGATGGAGCGCGCAGTAAAAGCGTCGCGCGTCGAAGGAAGCAACGCGGAGCAGCGCTGACCAGGCGCACGAAGCCGCGCGACGGCGCAGCCTGCAAGCGCGCCGCGCTTGGTACTATCGGGACATTGCCAACGAGGAGTGTCTCCGATGACCGCTGAGAACAATCGCGCGGAAGAAGCGCGCGCGATGGAACGTATCGTCAATGCCACGCGGCAGGTGCAGTCCGCGTTCGTCGCGCTGCAGAAGCAGTTTCCGCCCGAAGGCGACGGCCGGCCCTCGCAGATGGCGCTCCAGACGTTCGACGCCGCGCTGCAGGAGCTCGAAGACGCGCAGGCGTCCTTCGACACCATGCTCAACGATCTCTTCGACGGCAACCGCTAGGCGTCGCCCAGTACGTTGCGCAAGGCGGGCACGTCGTCTTGCGCGGCGCGGCTGCGGTTGTCCACCGTGGGCGCGGACGCCTGCGAGTCGAGTCCGGACCACGACACGCCATCGGTGGACTGGCGGCGCGCGGCCGCCACGCAGGCATCGACCAGCTCCTTGAACGACACCGCCGCCGAACTTGTCCGCACGAGCACTTCGCCTTGCAACGGACTTTCCGCGACCACGAGCCCGACGATCAGCTCCGCCGCAGGCGCGCGCTGATGCAGCCGGCGCAGCAGATTGCGCAGATACGGCGGCGATTCGGCGGCGTCAAACGAGACGACGCAGATGATCGTCACGCCCGACAAGTCCACTTCGCCGAAGCGCCCGCGCGAGAACCGCTCGTAGCCGGTCAGATCCGCGCCCAGCCCGTGCTTGCGGAAAAGCTGCACGGCGATGGTCGCGGCGAGATCGTCGAGCGGGCTTCTCCCCGCGATGCACAGCACCGACGCCGTGTGCCCTTCCGCGCCCGCGTCGAAGTATTCGGGCGGCGATTCGGATGCGATTGCCGTCGTGTCGTCGGTGGCGAGATTCACGAGCGGCTCTTCCTTGCGCTGAACCACCGGCGTCACGTCCTCGGCGTCCTCCAGCCCTTCGATGATGTCGAGCGCCGATTCGTTGATGCGCTTCAACTGGTCCGCCGTCACGACGCCGCGCAGCACGTCGTTATGCGCGAGGCGCAAGCCTTCAAGCGCGACCTCGTCGTAATACGCGACCAGCGAGCGGTCCTTCAGCAGCGATTCCGCCTGCACGAGCGCCTCATCGGGATCGTTGGCGAGCAGGCGCTGATAAAAGTTTTCCGCTGGTGTCAGCGCGGGCCTGTCGCCGAAAAGCACATCGAGGAATTCGAGGCGGTCCACATGTCGCCCGAGAATGACGAGGCAAAGCGTGAGCGGCGTCGAAAGGACGAGGCCGATCGGCCCCCAGATCCAGCTCCAGAAAATCGCTGCGACGATTACCGCGAACGGCGAAAGCCCCGTGCTGTGTCCGTACAGAAGCGGCTCGACGACCTGCCCGGCGATGATGTCGGTGGCGCCGTACAGCACGATGGTCCAGATCAGCATAGTCCAGCCCGGCCCGACCGCCGCCGCGAAGATCACCGCGAGCAACCCGGCAATCCACGTCCCGACATACGGCACGAAGCGCAGGAGCGCCGTCATCACGCCGAAAAGCAGCGCGCCGGGCACGCCGATCACCGCGAGCCCGATGCAAATGACGATACCCACGCCCACGTTGATGCCCAGCTGCGCCAGAAAATAACGCGAGAGGCGGCGCGCGGCCTCGTCCATCGCGGTGGTGGCGCGGTGCAGGTCGCGCGAACCGAAAAGCCGTATCAGCCGGTCGCGCAGGTCTTCCCGCTGCAACAGGATGAACACCGCGACGACGAGCACGATGCCGGTCGTTTCCAGCGGACTGATGACGGGCGAGAGAAACCGCTGCGCCAGCTCCAGCGGCGACGGCGCCGGCTCGTGAACTTCGACGGGCATCGGCTGATCGATGGGCGAAGCCGCCGGATTGTCCTCGTTCGCGTGCGGTTCCTGCTCGCGCGCCGGCGATAGACGCTTCAGCGCACGCGACGCGCGCCCGAGAAACGCGTCCGCGCGGCCGACCGTCATGCGCTGCACGCTGTCGACCTTGCGCTCGACGGCCACCTGATACTTCGGCAGATCGCTCGCGAGTTGCGCGACCTGCGCGCCGATCAGCGCGCCGACGGCCGTGAGCACCGACAGAGCGATGACAACCGCCACGATCACCGACGGCACCTGACCGAAGCGCAGCCGCCGCAGGAAATCGACGAACGGCGCGAGCAGGAAACTGAGCAGGATCGCGAGGATGATCGGGATCATGACCGCGCGCCCGAAGTACAAGGCGCAAATCACGACGACGACCGCCACGAGCGACGCCAGCGCGCGCAGGCCCGGCGCGTCGGGCGGCAGGATCTTCGCAGGAGGCCGGCGCGGGCCGGGAAGTGGGGGCATGGAGTCGGCTCGTAGGAAATACTTTCCGAAAGAAGCAAGGCGCGTGCCGGTGAGAGTTTTCGGGAGCGCTTCCCCAGAAGGTGAGCGGATACGGGATGACGCGCGCTGATTGATCTGGAAACGAGAACGGTGATTTGATTTCCGCTCGTATTCTGCTTCACGACGCACGAACCCATACTGCTTCTCAAGCGATCGGGATTTCCCCGGTCCACACGAGAGGAGTTGCCATGAAGCTCTACCACCACCCGCTTTCCGGCCATGCGCACCGCGCTCGTCTCTTTCTGCATCTCCTGAACATCGAGCACGACGAAGAGGAAGTCGATCTCGCCGCCCGCGCGCACAAATCGCCCGAGTTTCTGCGTCTGAACCGCTTCGGCCAGGTGCCCGTGCTGGTCGACGGCGAGCACGTCGTCCAGGACTCGAACGCGATCCTCGTCTACATCGCCAAGAAGGCGGGCGCGACGCAATGGCTCCCCGAAACGCCCGCCGAAGCCGCCGCCGTGCAGCGCTGGCTTTCGGTCGCGGCAGGGCAGATCGCGTTCGGTCCGGCCGCCGCGCGTCTCGTCACGGTGTTCGGCAGCAAGTTCGACGTCGATGAAGTCATCGCCCGCGCGCATGCGGTGCTCAAGGTGATCGACGACGAATTGCAAGCCCGCGACTGGATCGCGGATATCGGCAGCGCGCATCCGACCATCGCGGACATCGCGCTTTACAGCTACATCGCGGCCGCGCCGGAAGGCAATGTCGATCTGTCGGGCTATCGCAACGTGCTGGCGTGGCTCGCGCGCATCGAGGCGTTGCCCGGTTTCGTGCCGTTCCAGCAGACCGCTGCGGGCCTGCGCGCCTGACCCCTTGCCGGAGACGACGATCATGCCTGCCACCGCTTCGATTACCGCGCCTTCGCCCTGGCATCGCGGCGAAGTCGAGATGCAAACCGCCGCTGGCGTCGCGGCGCGCATGCACGACGTCGGACAGCGCGTCGTGCGCCCGTTCATGCCGGAACAGCATCGGCAATTCTTCGCGCAGTTGCCGTTCATCGTCGCCGGTACGGTCGATGCCGACGGCGACGCCTGGGCCACGTTCCTCACCGGCCGCCCCGGCTTTATGAGCACGCCGGATGCGACCACGCTTTCCGTCGGGCACATTCGCGATCCGCTCGATCCCGCCGACGCGGGTCTTGCGGACGGCGCGTCGGTCGGCTTGCTCGGCATCGAGATGCACACTCGGCGGCGCAATCGCGTGAACGGCGTGATTCATCGCGACGACGCGACTCACGGGCAAGCATTCGAGGTGGCCGTCGAGCAGAGCTTCGGCAATTGTCCGCAGTACATTCAGTTGCGCGACTTCGCGTTCGTGCGCGACGCGTCGGCGCCCTCGCCGTCCCGTCCCGTTTCGCTCGATGCGCAGTCACCGCGCATGCGGGCGATGATCGAGCGCGCCGATACGTTCTTCGTCGCGTCCTACTTCGATCGCGAGGACGGGCATCGTCAGGTGGACGTGTCGCATCGCGGCGGCAAGGCGGGCTTCGTGCGCGTGTCCGACGACGGCGCGCTCACCATTCCCGACTTCGCGGGCAATCTGTTCTTCAACACGCTCGGCAATGTTGCGGTCAACGGCCGGGCGGGACTCGTGTTCGCCGACTTCGAAACCGGCGACGTCCTGCAACTCACGGGCGATGCGCAAGTGCTGCTCGACTCGCCCGAGACCGCCGCTTTTCAGGGCGCCGAGCGCCTGTGGCGCTTCGTGCCGCGCCGCGTTCTGCTGCGCGAAGACGCGCTGCCGCTGCGCTGGACGTTTCGCCGCGAAGGCTGGTCGCCGAACTCGCTGATGACGGGCGACTGGAACGAAGCCGCGCAGCGCATGAAGGCTGCGGCGCTCGCGAATGCGTGGCGGCCGTATCGCGTGAGCCGGATCATCGATGAAAGCGACGTGATTCGCTCGTTCTGGCTCGAACCGGCGGATGGCGCGGGCATCGTGCCACACGCGGCGGGCCAGCATTTGCCGGTGCGGCTCACGTTGCCGGGCGAAACGAAGCCGCTCGTGCGCACGTACACGCTGTCGGTCGGGCCGGCTGACGGCGTGTATCGCATCAGCGTGAAGCGCGAAGGCCGGGCGTCGGCGTATCTGCACGACGCGCTGAACGTGGGCGACATCATCGAAGCGCGGCAGCCGGCGGGCAGCTTCACGATCGATCCGTTCGAAGCACGCCCCGCCGTGCTGCTGGCGGCGGGCGTCGGCATCACGCCGATGCTCGCGATGCTGCGCCATGTCGTCTACGAAGGACTGCGCAAGCGGCGCGTGCGTCCGATCTGGCTGATCGCGTCGGCGCGCACGCTCGCGAACCGCGCGTTCGCCGCCGAGATCGACGCGCTGGCCCGAAGCGCGGAAGGCGCGGGCGGCGCGGTCAACGTGATTCGCGTGCTGAGCGACACGCAAGGCGCGCAACTCAAGCGCGATTACGACGTGTCGGGCCGCATCGACATCGATCTACTGACGAGCGTCCTGCCGTTCAACGACTACGACTTCTATCTGTGCGGACCGGGCGCGTTCATGCAATCGCTCTACGACGGCCTGCGCGCACTGAACGTTGCCGATACGCGCATTCATGCGGAAGCGTTCGGTCCTGCATCGCTCGTGCGCACGCCGGATCGCGGCGTCGAGATGAAGCCCATGCGCTCGCCCGCCACCGAAGCCGTGCCCGTGCGCTTCATGAAGTCGCAACGCGACGTGCAATGGCAGCCCGCGAGCGGCACGCTGCTCGAACTGGCCGAGGCATCTGGCGTGGAGACGGAATCGAACTGTCGCGGCGGAACGTGCGGGACGTGCAGAACGCGCATCCTAAGCGGCGCGGTGTCGTATCCGAGCGAGCCGGCGTTTCCTGTCGATGACGACGAAGCGCTGATCTGCTGCGCGCGCCCGGCGGCGGACGCCGACGCCCCGCTGCAACTCGATCTATAAAGCGATGCGTGATTGCGGGACGCTTCGGCATGCCCGAGAATGCACGGCAACTTTCTCGCCCGCTTCCCGCATCCGACATGGACCGTTTTCAGGCAATGTCGACCTTCGTCACGGTGGTCGAAACAGGCGGCTTCGCGTCGGCCGCGCGCAAGCTCGATGTCTCGCCTTCGGTCGTGAGCCGTGTCGTGACCGAACTCGAAGAGCGGCTCGGCGTGCGACTGCTCACGCGCACCACGCGCGTCGTGCGCCTGACCGACGCCGGCAACGGCTTCTTCGAAGACTGCCGGCGCATTCTCGGCGAAGTGGACACCGCCGAACTCGCCGCGCGAGGCACGCACGCATCGCCGCGCGGCGTGCTCTCGCTGACCGCGCCCGTCTTGTTCGGCCGACTGCATGTGACGCCCATCGTGCTCGACTATCTTTCGCGCTATCCCGAGGCCGATGCAAACTGCTGGTTCGTCGACCGCGTGGTGAATCTCGTCGACGAGGGCATCGACGTGGCCGTGCGCATCGCGCAACTGCCGGATTCGTCGCTTCAGGCGATTCCCGTCGGACGCGTGCGGCGCGTGCTGTGCGCTTCGCCCGCCTATCTCGCGAAGCACGGCACGCCGTCGCGCCCGGAAGACCTCGACGCGCACACGATCATCGCGTCTACGGGATCGTCTTCGCCGCCGGAATGGCGTCTTCACGATGGCGATCGCACCGTGATCGTCCGCACGCGAGCGCGCTTCATCACGACGACGAACGATTCGGCCATCGATGCGGCGCTCGCGGACTTCGGCATCGCGCGGCTCCTGTCGTATCAGGTGGCGCAGCATGTGAGCGAAGGCCGGCTCGTGATTGTGCTCGCCGAATTCGAGCCGCCGCCGCTGCCTATTCACCTCGTGCATCGCGAAGGACGCCATGTCACGCAGAAGGTGCGCGCGTTCCTCGATTTGGCCGTGGTGACGTTGCGCGCGGATGCATCGTTGCGCTAAACGCGCTAAACGAAGCGCATGGCGGCTTCGTGAATCTTTGAGGAATCGAACGCCCGTTAGCGCGCGAGCCGTGCAAAATGTCGGCAAACCATGCAACATAGCTCTCTTCGGCGTATTTGCGCTTCCAGCCGCGTTCCGGCTCGACGAACCGGCTCTTCCGAACCTCAACGGCTCACGCACCATGACGAACCCGACCTCTCCCACCAATGAACGCCCGCTCGACATGATCATCTTCGGCGGCGGCGGAGACCTGGCGGCGCGCAAGCTGCTGCCCGCGCTGTACATGGCGCACACGCACTGCAACCTGCCCGCCGAGACGCGCATTCTCGCGATCGGCCGCAAGGACTGGACGCGCGAAGATTATTTGAAGAACTTCATGGAGAAGCAGTCGCGTCCGTTCATCGACGAGAAGGCTTTCGATGCGCAGTCCTGGGACAAATTCCTCGCGCTCTTCGACTACGTGCGCGTCGATGTCGAGAATCCCGACGACTTCCGCCGCCTCGCCGAAGCCACGCGCCCGAACGTGCAGCGCGTGTTCTATCTCTCGACTTCGCCCGAACTGTTCACGACGATTTGCGACAACCTCTCGGCGGCCGGCATCGTCGACGATCAAGCGCGCGTCGTGCTCGAAAAGCCGCTCGGCCATGATCTCGCCTCCGCGCGCGCCATCAACGACGCGGTCGGCCGGCATTTCAAGGAAGACCAGATCTACCGCATCGACCATTATCTCGGCAAGGAAACGGTGCAGAACCTGATGGTGCTGCGCTTCGGCAATCCGATTTTCGGGCCGCTGTGGCAGGCGCCGTACATCAAGAGCGTGCAGATCACGGTGGCGGAAACGGTGGGCGTCGGCAGCCGCGCGGGCTTCTACGATCACACCGGCGCGCTGCGCGACATGGTGCAGAACCACTTGCTGCAACTGCTGTGCATCGTCGCAATGGAGCCGCCCGTTTCGCTCGATCCGGACGCCGTGCGCGACGAGAAGCTGAAGGTGCTGAAATCGCTGCGCCCGATGACCGTTTCCGACACCGCCCGCGACACCGTGCGCGGCCAGTACGCGGCGGGCGCGGTGGGCGGCGAGCCGGTCAAGGGCTATCTGCAGGAAGACAACGTGCCGCCCGACAGCCGCGCGGAGACGTTCGTCGCATTGCGCGCGCATATCAACAACTGGCGCTGGGCCAACGTGCCGTTCTTCCTGCGCACGGGCAAGCGCATGCAGACGCGGCGCTCGGAAATCGTCATCGACTTCGCGGACCTGCCGTTTTCCATCATCCCGAGCGGGCCGCGCAACTATGGCAACCGTCTCATCATCACGTTGCAGCCGGAAGAGTCGATCCAATTGCAGATGCTCGCGAAGGAACCCGGCAGCGGCATGCAGATGCTGCCCGTGAACCTCAATCTCGATCTCCAGCAGGCCATGACGCAGCGCCGCGCGGAAGCCTACGAACGCTTGCTGATCGACGTGATTCGCGGCCGGCTCACGCACTTCATGCGCCGCGACGAACTCGAAGCGGCGTGGGCGTGGGTCGAGCCGATTCTCAACGGCTGGAAGGAACTCGGCGACCGGCCGCGCGGCTACACGGCGGGCACGTTCGGACCGGCGGCGTCTTCCGCGTTGATGGCACGCGAGAATCTCGCGTGGGCGGAAGAAGGTTGATTCAGCGCATCGCGGGGCGCGCCGCGCGTCGCGATGCGAGCGCCTTTGCCGCGGCCATCACCGCCGCGAGCACGCCGATTCCGCACAGAATGCCCGCGAGCCGAAGCGCCGCGGGCATCGGATCAGACGACCAGTGGTGATCCTGTACGAACACCATGATGAACGCGATGGTGAACTGCCGCCCGACATAGCTCGCGCCCTGCGCGCCCGTCTGCACATGACAGCCGATCCACACGCCCGCGCATAGCGCGAGCATGCACGCGGGCTCGCTATCGCCGATCAGCGGCAACAGCGCGAGACTCGCCGCGCCCGCGATCAGGCAGCCGAGCACGCGCTGCACCATGCGCGACCCGATCGGCCGCCGCGTCGGCTTGCCGAGCGCCGATGCCGGAAGGATCAACACGGCGATGGCCGTGACCATCGCCTGCGCGAAGCCGGGCAAGTCCCACGCATACGCCACCGACGCCAGTATCGCCACCGACCACGCCGCATGCCACGCGAGGCGCTTGCGCATGACGCGGGCGGACTGCATCGCTTGCTTCGCGCTAAGTGCTTGCAGGCTCGTGGTCGCGTCCGAGGGAATGACGGAGACGGCTGCCGTCTCGTGGCTCGATCCATCGACGCGATCGGCCGTCGACGACGCCCTCGCGCTCGAAACCGGCGCCGCGCCCCGCGACTTCCGATACTGCTGCGCCGCCGCGTGAAAGAGCGCGGAAACGGCGACGCACGCGAGCGTCCCGACGACGACTTCGGCCACGCGCGACAACGCGAACGAAGCCGTCGCCGAAGCCGACGTCAGCCGATGCGCTTCGAACGTGACCATCAGCGAGGTCACCGCGCCGAGCACCCACGCATAGCCGGCATCCGACGCGAGCGCGCGATACACCGACACGCCCGCGATCAACGCCAGCAACGGCACGAAGAGCCACGGCGTATCGCCGATCAGCGGTCCCGCCGTCGCGCCGAGCAACGCGCCCGCGATGGTGCCGAGCACGCGATGCACGCCCCGCTGTGCGCAGGCCGAGAACTTCGACTGCATGACCGCGAAGCCGCTGATCGCCGCCCACCAGATGTGTTCGAGCCGAAAGGCATACGCAAGCGCGACCGCGAGCGCGACCGATGCCATCGCCTGCGTCGCGAAGAACGCGCGGGCGGGCGTCGGCCGGATGGCGGCGAGTTCGCGCCCGAGCGACACGAATGCCTCGCGCACGAGATCCGCGAGCGTGTCGAAGGCGGCGAATGCCCCGCGCGACGCGGCGGCCGTGGCGGAAGAGTTGTGAATCGTGGAATGATCGTTCGGCATCGTCGGCGGTGGCGGGTTCTTGTCTGAGCGTAGACGCGGATCGGCACGAGCGCAATGCATCGCGAGCGCATCCGGCAGCTTCGGGACGCCGATGCTAAGGTTGAGTGCGCGGCCCCGACAATCCGTTCAACCGGCGACACTACGAAGGACATCTCATGGCGAAAGTACTGGTTCTCTATTACTCGATGTACGGTCACGTCGAAACGATGGCGCGCGCCGTCGCGGAAGGCGCGGGCGGCGTGCCGGGCGTCGAAGTCACGGTGAAGCGCGTGCCGGAAACGATTCCGGCGGACCAGGCGGCCGTCATCGGCGTGAAGCTCGATCAGCAGGCACCCGTGGCCACCATCGACGAACTCGCGAACTACGACGCCATCATCTTCGGCACGCCCACGCGCTTCGGCAACATGGCCGGGCAGATGCGCACGTTCCTCGACCAGACGGGCGGCCTGTGGGTGAAAGGCGCGCTGGTCGGCAAGATCGGCAGCGTGTTCACGTCCACGGCTTCGCAACACGGCGGGCAGGAAACCACGATCACGTCGTTTCACACGACGCTTTTGCATCACGGCATGATCGTCGCCGGCGTGCCGTACGCGTGCGCCGCGCTCACCAGCATGTCGGAGATCTCGGGCGGCACGCCGTACGGCGCGACCACCATCGTCGGTGCGGACGGCAAGCGTCATCCGACGCAGAACGAACTCGACATCGCGCGTTATCAGGGCAAGCACGTGGCCGAGCTGGCAGTCAAGATCGCGGGCAAGTGAGATGCTCGACTGAGTGCTGCGGGCCGACACGCTTGGCCTAGGTCTGTTGGCGCTGATGCGACATGTGCGATGCTCGGCGCTCGCGCTCGCCTTGCTGCAAGCCGTCGCGCGGGGATTGGCACGCTCGCTGCATAACGAGCGCGTCGCGCCTTGCTGCCTGCCACTGCAACGCGCGACCGGACCGGCCGCTGCTTGCGCCGGTCCGTTCTCTTATTCATGCATGGTCGCGTGAAAGCGGGTATCGACGGCTCCGAGCGGGCATGCTCGACGGCGCGCAGCCGTGTATCTCCAATCCGCGAGTGCCGACGCTTAACGCGCTGTCGCCGGCTGCAGCGCTGAACGCGGCGATCTATCGGGTGAACGGCAGCAACGGTGTTGGCAAGCGACCGTGTACACCGTCGTGTGAGTTCCTACGGCGCGTTAGGACGGCCGCGCCGAACGACGCACGATGTTCTCGACGTGCGGACGCAAGACGCTCGCACTTCGAGCCGGTTTGATTCGGATATCTAACGATATCATCGCTTGGCCTTCGCAAACGCCACGCCGCGCGCGCCAGCAGAAGTGCATGGCGATCGCAGCCGGCGTGACGTTACTCATTCCATCATGGCGGTTGCGTCGGAATCGAGGACGCTTTACCGTTGCTCACAAGTCCGGCGACGACGCGCGCAGACCGAGCGCCAGCGCTCCCGAAAGTCCTCACCACAATCCGATCCCGTAACTCCTCACCTTTGCCGAACCCGCCACCATGAGCCTGACCGCCCCCGCCTCGCATCCCGACAATCTACCGCCGCAGGGCCTCACGCCGACGCGCGAGCAAATCATCCGGCATCTGCGGCACGCGAGCGCCGTCGCCGAGCGCGCGACCTTGCTCGGGCATCATCCGTTCGGCGCGATTCTCGTCGGCCCGGATCAGGAAAGCGTGTTGATGGAGCAAGGCAATGTCGACACCGTCAACCACGCGGAATCGGTATTGGCGCGCGTCGCGGCGCTCAACTTCACGCCCGAGTATCTGTGGGGCTGCACGCTGTACACATCGGTCGAGCCGTGCTGCATGTGCGCGGGAACGGCCTACTGGGCCAACATCGGACGCGTGGTCTACGGGCTGACCGAAGCGCGCCTGCTCGAAGCCACCGGCAATCACGCGGAGAATCCGACGATGAGCGTCTCGTCGCGCTATGTCTTCGACCATTGCCAGAAGCAGGTGGAGCTGATCGGCCCGATCGCCGAAGTCGAGGAAGAAGTCTTGCGCGTGCAACGGGTCTTCTGGTCTACGCGATAAAACGGCGCGCCGCTAGATCACATTGAGCATCGCGAGCGCCGTTTCCTGCAACGGCGGCAATACGCGGGCGAGCGCGGCCTCGCTCGTCTCTTTCCCGATCGGCATGTTCACGGACAGCGCCGCGACCACTTGTCCGTGCCGGTTCTTGATCGGCACCGCGACGCCGCGCACGCCCACTTGCAACTGCTGTTCGAAGACCACGTAGCCGTCCGCGCGCGCCTGCCGGATCTTGTCGTAGAGCGCGTCTTTGTCGGTGATGGTGAGCGGCGTGAACGGCCTGAACTCCGTTGCGTCGAGCCATGCGCGCACCGCGTCCTCGTCCGTCTTGTAGGCGAGCATCACGAGTCCGGCCGACATCAACGCAGCCGGCACGCGCGCGCCGAGCACGAAGCCGGTGGTCATCACGCGCGAGGCGCCGTTGCGCGCGATGATGACGAGATCCCATTCGTCAAGCACGCTGACATACACGTTCTCATGGATCAACGCGCTCAGGTGCTGCAAATACGGCTGAACGATGCGCGGCAGCCGCGCCGAGTCGAAGTACGACCAGCCCACGCGCAGCACGCGCGGCGTCAGATTGAAGAGCTTGCCGTCGGTCTGCACATAACCGAGATGCGCCAGCGTGAGCAGATACCGCCGCGCCGCCGTGCGCGTGATGCCGGTGCGCACGGCCGCTTGCGTCGGCGTCATGCGCGCATGCTGGTCGTCGAACGCTTCGAGGATTGCCAAACCCTTCTCAAGCCCGGCGATCCAGTCTCGCTTGTCCAGTGCCGGTTTCGTCATATGCGGTACGCGCCTCTGCTAGTGCTAACCCCCAAAGCGGCCGATTATCGAACGCGTGCGTGCGATAATCGCGCACAATTTATCACAAATCGTTGCCCGCTCGGGGTTGCGCTCTTATGCTCGTTTCACTCGTAAGGGACATGTTCGCGAGCCTGGCTCGATTGCCTCGCCGCCCGACCACGCGGCGGCGCGAATCGGCAGAAAACGCAGGTAAGAAGAAAGGCACAGGCGGTAGCGTAACCACTCGTTAAACCAACATTCGGAGACACTTCTATGGCTAGCCCTAAGGAAGAGGCGCACGGCGGCCGCCAGGCGAAAAAAGCAACGGCGAGCGGCTGGATCGGCTCGGCGCTCGAGTACTACGATTTCTTCATCTACGCGCAGGCGGCGGCGCTCATCTTTCCGCAGTTGTTCTTCCCGTCGGGCAATCCGAAAGTGGCGATCGTCGCATCGCTCGCGACGTACGGCGTGGGTTATGTGGCGCGGCCGATCGGCGCGTTCGTGCTCGGTCATCTGGGCGACACGCACGGCCGCAAGAACGTGCTGCTCATCTGCATGTTCCTGATGGGCTTCTCGACGATGGCGGTCGGTCTCTTGCCGACGTATCACAGTGTCGGCATGCTGGCGCCCACGCTGCTCGTCGTGCTGCGGCTGATTCAAGGCTTCGCGGTGGCCGGCGAGATTTCCGGCGCAAGCTCGATGATTCTGGAGCACGCACCGTTCGGCCGACGCGGCTACTACGCGAGCTTCACGCTTCAGGGCGTGCAGGCCGGCCAGATCCTCGCGGCTGCCGTATTCCTGCCGCTCGCCGCGTTCATGCCCGAGTCCATGTTCAATTCGTGGGGCTGGCGCGTGCCGTTCCTGCTGTCGGCGCTGGTGCTCGTCGCGGGCTACATCATTCGGCGCGAAGTGCACGAAACGCCTGCGTTCTCGGCAGAAGGCGCGCACGGCGAGCTGCCGAAGTCGCCGATCAAGGAAGCGTTCGCGAACAGCACGCCCGACATGATCCGCGTCGTCTGCATGGCGCTCATGAACGTGATCCCGGTCGTCGCGACCATCTTCGGCGCGGCCTATGCGGTGCAGGCTTCGTACGGCATCGGCTTCCAGAAGAGCGTGTATCTGTGGATTCCGGTCGTCGGCAACATTCTCGCGGTGCTGGTGATTCCATTCGTCGGCAACCTGTCCGACAAGATCGGCCGCCGCATGCCGATGATCGTCGGTTCGCTGCTCGCGGGTCTCTTGTCGTTCGCGTATCTGTATGCCATCAGCATCCGCAACGTGCCGCTCGCCATCGTCATGTCGCTATTGATGTGGGGCATCGTGTATCAGGGCTACAACGCGATCTTCCCGAGCTTCTTCCCCGAACTGTTCCCGACGCGTTCGCGGGTGTCGGCGATGGCGATCGCGCAAAACATCGGCACGACGATTACCGCGCTGCTGCCCGCGCTGTTCGCGGCGGTCGCGCCGCCGGGATCGGCCAACATTCCGCTCACGGTCGGCGCGCTCGCGTTCGGCGTGACGATCATCGCGTCGATTGCGGCGTGGTCGGCGCGCGAGACGTATCGCGTGCGTCTGGACGACCTCGGCAAGAAGGACGCCGTGCCGATGAGCGAGCAGGAATACGAACGCATGCGCGCAGATTCGATGGCCGTCGAGAAAGTGGCCAAGGCTCACGCGTAAGCGTCGTTCGCTTGTGTTCTGCCGGGCCCTTCGGGGCCTTTTTTGTTGCTTCGCGATAACATGCGAGCCACTTCTTGCATGACGCGGAGGCATGAATGGCGGGGTTCAACGAGCGCATCCTGAACGGCATCAGCGTGTTTGCGGCGATCGTCGATGCGGGCACGTTTGCCGCAGCCGGCGAGAAGCTCGGCATGTCGCAGCCAGGCGTGAGCCGCGCCATCGCGCGTCTGGAAGCGCGCCTGAAGATACGCCTGTTCGACCGCACGACGCGCACGGTCTCGCTCACCGACGACGGCCGCCGCTTCTTCGAACAGGTCATGCCGCATCTGATCGGCCTGGAGGAAGCGGCGTCCACTGCATCGGGTAGCGCGACGGCGGTGCGCGGGCGGCTGCGCGTGAACGTCGACCCGATCTTCTCGCGGCTCGTGCTCGGACCGAAGCTCGAAGCGTTCATGGAAGCGCATCCCGAGCTCGAACTCGAATTGCTCACGCGCGACCGGCTGGGCGACATGATCGCCGATGGGTTCGATCTCGCCGTGCGCTTCGGCGAGCCGCGCAATTCGAGTCTCGTCGCGCGCAAGTTGCTCGATACGCCGGTGCGCACGGTGGCTGCGCCGTCGTATATAGCGCGCTGCGGGCGGCCGGCGACGCCACAGGCGCTCGCGAGCGGCGCGCACACGTGCATCGAATTCCGCGATCCGGAAACCGGGCGGCCGTTTCCGTGGGAGTTTCACCGGAAGAAGAAGCGGCTCACGGTCGAAACGCGCGGGCATCTGACGCTGAACGATCCCGGCACGATGCTGAGCGCGTGCCTGTCGGGATACGGCATCGCGCAGATACTCGAACTCGGTCACGCGCATCTGCTGGCGGAGGGCGCGCTGATCGACCTGTTTCCGGACTGGCCCGACGAGCGCTTTCCGCTCTATGCGTTTCATCCGTCGCGGCATCATCCGCCGGCCAAGACGCGGGCGTTTCTCGACATGGTGATCGCGTTGACCGGGGCGGATGAAGGCGGGTGATTGCGGTGCGCGGCGTTCATCGAAGTCGCGCTGATCGCGCGCGGCGGGGTCAGCGCGCGCAGGCATCCGGACGCGCTTTCGCGCCGCGACGCTCGGGCGGCACCTTGCAATTGTCGACGCGTTGCTCGTCGCTGGCTTTGTCGCCGAGCCGTTCTTTCAGCGTCTTGGGCTCGGAGGCGGCGGACGCGCTGGCGGCATCGTCGGCATGCGAAGTGTGCGCCGATGCGATGCCGATAAGCAGCAAAGCAATACGAACCCAGCGGTTCATCATGGTCGAGCCTCGTGAAAGCTCAGAGCCTCACCGCACCGCCACCGCAGCGCACTCCGTTGTTTGCTCTTTCATTTCGACGCCGCGCAAGCCACGCACGGACACCGCGAGCCCGCCCGCGCCCGCGCGGTTCTCGACGGTCAAGGCCGCCTGATTCCGCTGCGCCACGCGCGACGCAATGGCAAGCCCTAGCCCGCTGCCCTGCCCGTGCGTCCCGGCGCCGCGATAGAACCGGTCGCACGCGCGCTCGATCTCGCCGGGCGGAATGCCGGGGCCCGTGTCGAGGACCGTCAGCGCGATGCCGTTCGACTCGCGACGCAACGTCACATCGACGCGTCCGCCGGACGGCGTGTGGCGGATTGCGTTATCGAGCAGATTGTTGAGCAGCACAGCGAGCGCATGCGTGTCGCCGAGAATTGCGAACGCGTCGTCCTCGCTGCGTGCATCTTCCAGTTCGAGGCCGAGGTCGATCGACTTCGCCTCCGCGATCAGCGAGAAGTCCGACACGCGCGTCTCGCATAGCGTGCGCAGGCTCATCGGCGCGATGGCCGCCTCGCGTGCCGCGTCCTCGCGCGCCATGCTGAGCAACTGCTGCGCAAGATGAATCAGCCGGTTCAACCGTCCGTCGATCTTGCCGACCGTCGCGTCGTCCACTTTCAGCGAGCCGTCGCTGATGGCGCCTTGTATCTGCAATTTGAGCGCGGTGAGCGGCGTGCGCAGTTCGTGGGCGGCATCCGCGATAAACGTGCGTTGCGCCTCCGACGCCTCGTTAAGACGCGTGAGCAGGCCGTTCAGCGCATCGACGAGCGGACGCAATTCGACGGGCGTGCTCGCGGCAAGCGACACGGGCGCGACCGATTCCGGCGACCGCGCGGCGAGCGATCGCGAGAGCCAGCGCACCGGCGCAAGACCGCGCGCCACGACCACGAGCACGATCACCACGATGACCGGTATCAACAGCGCGAGCGGCCAGATGGTCCGCAGCGCGAGCGAAATGGCCATGTCCTCGCGCACGAAATACGGCTGCGCCACCTGCACGAAGCGATCCGGCAAGGTCATGCCGAACGCGCGCCAGCGGTAGCCTTCGCGCTCGGCGGACCGGAAGCCGTCGCCGAAACGCGGCAGCGGGGGTTCATGCGGCGAGTGATAGATGAGCCGCCCGGTTTTGTCCCAGATGTCGATGACGAGCCGGTCGTCGGCGATGCCTACGAGGTCGTGGCTGCGTCCCTCCGCGACGTCCGACGCAGCGATGTTGCCCGGTAGCGAGACCGCGACGGTGCGGAGTTCGTAGTCGAACAGTTCGCCCGCCTCCAGCTGCGCCATGTGAAAGATGCCGTAACCCGCGAGCAGACACGCCGCGGCGAGTCCGCAGATGAGCCAGCCGAGCAGCCAGCGCCGGATGGAGTTCATCCGATCCTCTTCAGCCGATAGCCTACGCCGCGCACGGTGACGATCTGCTCGGCGCCGATCTTGCGCCGCAGGCTATGCACGTGGACTTCGATCGCGTTGCTGCCCACTTCCTCGCCCCATCCATAGAGTTTCTCTTCGAGCTCCGAGCGGCGGAACACGCGCGACGGCTCCTCGATCAACGCCTGAAGCAGCGCGAATTCGCGCGGCACGAGATTCAGCGCGACGCCGCCCTTCGAGGCTTCGTGCGCGGCCGGATCTAGCGACAAGTCGCCGTGCGTGTACACGAGTTGCGTATGACCCGTACGGCGGCGCAGCAGCGCGCGCACGCGAGCGGCGAGTTCATCCAGATCGAAGGGCTTGAGCAGATAGTCGTCCGCGCCGGCGTCGAGGCCGCGGATGCGGTCATCCACCGCGTCGCGCGCCGTGAGAATCATGACCGGCGCATGGCCGCCGTTCTTGCGGTAGACGCCGAGCAGATCGAGGCCGTCGCGCTTCGGCAAGGTGAGATCCAGCAACACGAGGTCGTACACGTCATTGCCGAGCGACAACTCGGCCGCGCGGCCATCCTGCGCCCAGTCCACGGTGTAGCTGGAGCGGCGCAACGCGGCCAGCACCGTCTCGGCGATCATCTCGTCGTCCTCTACCAAAAGCAGGCGCATGCCCTTCCCCAAGCTTTGACGTCGCGGCCATTCTCCTTGCGTCTTGCTTAAGCGCCACTTAACGCCCGGCACGCCGAACTTAAGCATCGCATAAGCAACCAGCCCGCACTATACCGCCAGGCGCGCCGCAAACCGTGCGCGCGCATGCGGTGCCTGGTGCGTGGCGGGCGTGATGCTCGTCGGACGACGCATCCCGAGGCTCGCATTCGACGCCGCGGACAGACCGTGCGCGGCTACGCTTCATCAAGACGATGCTCATGGCTGGCTCGTCCAGTTGCATCTCGAACTGCATTCCGCCGAAAGCCGTCGTTGCCGCGGCTGCTGCTGTCGTCGCGGCGCGCTTTCGTCGAGAAGTCCACGCGGTCGGGCGTGACTCGGAACTCGCCCGGTCCGGTTCGAGCCCGGCTCATGGCCGGGCTCTTTTTTTGTCCGGCGGGTGCTCGGCCCGGCGTTAAGGTGAGGGTTTTCGGGAATCAGGTGGAAGTACCGCCCGTCGGCGGGCTTCCGCGCGTGACTCAGGTGAGGTTTTTCGGGAGCAGCCTGCTTCGCTGCTTCGGACGGCGCTGCATCAGAACTTCACGCGAAGCTGAAACCCGATCGTGAACGGCAGATCGCTCGACGGAATCGGCGGGATCAGGATGAAGTTCGCGCCGACGCGCTTGTAAGCCACCATCACCAGCGGCGCGGCGACGGGGCCGACCATGTGATCGTGGCCGATGCCCCAGCGGCCGTAGTCGTAGCCCGAGATCAGCCCGCCCATCGCGGCGAGCCGTACGAAGCCCCAATGGAGGAATTCGGGCGCCCAGACGCCGCCGCCATAAAACGACGGTTTCGACAGCGAGTTGCGGAAATAGCCGCCGGTCACGGCCCATTGCGGCGCGAGCCAGCATTCGGCGCCGATTCCCGGATTGAACTGCTCGAAGTGCTTGTCGGGATGAAAGTGGTGCGAGCCGATCATCGCGTCGATCCATAGACCGTCGTCGCACCATGCGGCCTGCGCGCGCGAAGCCCAGGAGAACGCGGCTGAGACGATCAGCAGCATGACGGCAAGCCATCGAGAGCGAAGCGGGTAAAAGCGGTGCCGCCGGAAGCGCATGTTTATCCGCCATCGCGCGTGGCCATGGCGCCTTTTTGAGATGAGAATCGACGCGAACTCTACCTGAATCGCGTTATTTTCGTTTGCGCGGACGAAATCAACGTGACGGCCGTTGTATTTCTAGTTGTCGTCTGCTCGATTCTTCATTCGTTGTCGAGAACGAGCTTCTTTCTGGAGTCAGTCCGTGATGAACGCTTCGAGGCACTATCTGGCATGGGTCTCCTCGGTCGCGCTGTTATGCGGATGCACGGCCTTCAATGTCGTGACGCACCACGTTTCGGCGAACCAAGCGAGCGTGCCAGTCGGACTGTATGAACTGGACGCGCATCATTGGAACGTGAGCTTCGACGTCGATCACTTTCATTACTCGCGATTCGTGATCCGCTTCGACAAGGTATCGGCGCGTCTCGACTGGAACTCCGGCGGAATAGCGGCGAGCCGTGTTCAGGCGAGCATCGACGCGTCCAGCGTCGACACCAACGTGCCGCTGCTCGACCGGATGCTGAAAGGACCCGACATGTTCGACGCAGCGCGGTATCCGAGCATCACTTTTCAGAGCACGGCATTCGAGCGGTCGGGCGATGACACCGGCACACTCACCGGCGACTTAACGATTCGCGGCGTGACACGGCCGGTCAAGCTGAATGTCACCTTCAACGGCCACGCGGTGAACCCGCTGACGAAGCAGGAAACGCTCGGCTTTTCCGCCGACGGGCATTTCAGCCGTGCGGCGTTCGGCCTGACCACATGGTTTCCCGCCGTCGGCGACGATGTGCACGTCGCCATTCAAGCCGAGTTCGGAAAGCTGAAGGAGTAGCTCCGTGGTCAGGCCGCAGTCCAGTCGAGCACGACTTTGCCGCTATTGCCGGAGAGCATCGTCGCGAACGCTTGCTCGTAGTCGTCGACGGCGAAGGTATGCGTGAGGATCGGCGAGAGATCAAGTCCGCTTTGCAGCATCGCCACCATCTTGTACCAGGTTTCGAACATCTCGCGGCCATAGATGCCTTTGATCTCGAGCCCCTTGAAGATGACCTGATTCCAGTCGATGGCAGTCTGAGCGGGCGGAATGCCGAGCAGCGCGATCTTGCCGCCGTGATTCATCGCTTCCAGCATGCCCGTGAAGGCGCTCGGCACGCCGGACATTTCCAGACCGATGTCGAATCCCTCGGTCATGCCGAGCTCGCGCATGACATCGCGCAAATCCTCATGCGCGACGTTGACGGTACGCGTCGCGCCCATCCTGTGCGCAAGTTCGAGCCGATACGCGTTGACATCGGTAATCACGACGTTCCGCGCGCCGACGTGCCGGGCGATAGCGGCGGCCATCACCCCGATCGGGCCTGCGCCAGTAATGAGCACGTCCTCGCCGACAAGATTGAACGACAGGGCGGTGTGCGTGGCGTTGCCGAACGGGTCGAAGATGGCGGCGAGGTCGTCGGAGATTCCGGGGGGAATCTTGAACGCGTTGAACGCCGGAATGACGAGATACTCGGCGAAGGCGCCCTCGCGGTTCACGCCCACGCCGACGGTATTACGGCACAGATGGCGTCGTCCCGCGCGGCAGTTGCGGCAGAAGCCACATGTGATGTGACCTTCGCCCGACACACGGTCACCGATCGCAAAGCCGCGCACTTCCTGTCCCATCTCGACGATCTCGCCGACGTACTCGTGGCCTACGTGCATCGGCACCGGCACCGTCTTTTGCGCCCAGTCGTCCCATTTCCAGATATGGATGTCCGTACCGCAGATCGCAGTCTTGCGAATGCGGATGAGGACGTCGTTGTGACCAACCTCTGGACGCTTGACGCGGGTCAACGTGAGGCCGGGTGCGCGTTCTAGTTTGGCGAGAGCTTTCATGTGGGGTGGGTCCTGCGTTTGTGGTTGCTTTATGCGCATAAAGTCCGGGCAGCTGATGATCGCCGCTTAGACGCTCACCGGATCACGCCGAGCGACCTTCCGACACGAGCGAAAGCCTCGACCGCGCGATCAATCTGCTCCGGCGTATGCGCTGCGCTCATCTGCGTGCGAATGCGTGCGCGCCCCCTCGGAACGACCGGATACGAGAAGCCGATCACGTACACACCGTCGTCCAGAAGAGCATCGGCCATTCGAGACGCGAGTTGCGCATCGCCGAGCATGACCGGAATGATCGGATGCTCGCCCGGGACGAGGTCGAAACCAAGAGACGACATCGCCTGGCGGAATCGGGCGCCGTTCGCGCGCACGCGCGAGCGCAGCGCGGCGCCCTCATCGCTGTCGAGCAACTCAAGCACTTTGATCGACGCAGCCGCGATGCTGGGCGCGAGCGTGTTAGAGAAGAGATACGGGCGGCTGCGCTGGCGCAATAATTCGACGATCTCTTTGTGAGCGGCGACGTAGCCGCCGGAAGCGCCCCCGAGCGCCTTGCCGAGCGTGCCAGTGATGATGTCCACGCGGTCCAGCACGCCGCAGTGTTCGGGCGTGCCTCGTCCTTTCTCGCCGATGAAGCCGACCGCGTGTGAATCGTCCACCATCACGAGGGCGTCGTAACGGTCAGCGAGATCGCAGATACCTGCGAGATTCGCGATGATGCCGTCCATCGAGAACACGCCGTCAGTGGCGATCAGCTTGAAGCGCGCGCCGGCGGCGTCCGCTTCCTTCAAACGCGCTTCGAGATCCGCCAGATCGTTGTTCTTGTAGCGCAGACGTCGCGCTTTCGAGAGCCGCACACCGTCGATGATGCTGGCGTGATTCAGTTCATCGCTGATGATGGCGTCCTCTTCGCTCAAGAGCGTTTCGAACAGGCCGCCGTTAGCATCGAAGCAACTGGAATAGAGAATGGCATCGTCAGTTTGAAGGAACTGCGCAATGGCGCCTTCCAGCGACCGGTGCACGGTCTGCGTGCCGCAGATGAAGCGCACCGACGCCATGCCGAAGCCGTCGGCGTCGAGTCCGGCTTTGGCGGCTTCGATCAGACGGGGATCATCGGCGAGGCCCAAGTAATTGTTCGCGCAGAAGTTGAGCACGTCGCGCCCGTCCGCGAGGCGAATTTCCGGCGACTGCGGACTCGCAATGACACGCTCGCTTTTATAGAACCCGGCCGCGCGAATATCGTCGATGACGTCGCGAAGGTGGGACAGGTATCGGTCTCTCATGGCGTCTTCCGGTTGCATCCGCGTGCGCACGCGGCCTGTTAGCCCTGTTATAGTCGAATCATCGAATTGGACATGTTCGATATTTCGAACAACTTTCCAATATAGAGAACACTCTAAGGGAACAGAAGCGTCATGGCAAGTTCGCGTTCAGACCCGACAGTCGCGGAAACGGCGGCGGCCGGGTCTGTGCCGCCGCGCGTCGGCGAGCAGATTCAACGACTGCGCAACGAAAGAAAGTTGACGCTCGACGATTTGTCGCGAGCGGCTGGCGTATCGAAGTCGATGCTGTCCGAGATCGAGCGGGACCGAGCCAATCCCACTATCGCTGTGGCATGGCGGCTCACGAACGCGCTTGGTATCAGCCTGGACCAGCTATTCGCGCAACAACGCCCCGCCGAAGCGATCCGCGTCGCGAGCCAGCACGACATACCGACCTTGAGCGGCGACAACGGCGGATATCAACTTCGCGTCTGGGGGCCGATCGAACTCGCGGGAAAGTTCGAGTGGTATGAACTCACGTTGCAGGCCGGCGCGGCGCTACGATCCAACGCTCACGAGCCAGGCACGCGCGAGCATTTAACCGTGCTCAATGGAACGATCGAGGTAGAAGTGGCGTCGTCGACGCGTCGTCTGAAAACGGGCGAGACCGCACGGTATGCGGCCGATGACAGTCACGCCATTCGCAACGCGGGGCGTTCGGAAGCGAAGGCGCTGCTTGTGGTGATTCACGGTTGATGCGGCGGACAGGCCGGCCTGAACTTTATGCGCATCAAGTTCGGTGGGCATGACTTCTGATACAAAAGCGGGGCGTCATAATGGACGCCCCGATTAGAACGAGCCGTGCCGGCCTCTCATTACGGATTCTTGCGCACGCTGTCCTTCAGATCTTCGCGCACGTCGCCCGCTCCCTTTTGAATCTTGCCGGCGACCTGTTGCATGTCACCCTTAGCTTCCTGCGCAGGATCGTCGGTGGCCTTGCCGACTACTTCGTTGATCTTCCCCTTCACTTGCTCCCCGACGCCTTTTACCTGGTCCTTGTTCATCATGTTCTCCTTTGGGCTCAGCGTGAAAAATACTGCGATATTCCTCGCAAGAAACGGCATGTAGCGGGTGAAGAACCGCTCCCAACGTACCGGAAGGATGCGCCGACCCAACGCCTTTGTGCAGCCGCGGATGTCTGAACAACGCGTAGGCGGAATCGCACATACACAGCGACCGAACAGCGCGACGCTATTTTCAGGCGCGTAGATACTGTATATTTATACAGTACAAAGACCGGTGCGAGGGGTGACAACATGGAGTCAAACGGCGAACATCTGAGCAAAAAACAGTTCGAGCGGGCTGTGCGCGACTTGGAAAGCATCACGCGGCAGATAGCGGCTCGCTACATCGACAAGGGCGTGCCGCTGACGTGGCGCCTCTTGCATGCGATCGAAGCAGAGGCGGTTGCGGACCTCGGTTTCGCGGGCCGTCACGAAGCCGCGCTGCGCGAATTGTTTGCGCGCCCGCAAAACTTCGCTTATCCCGAGACCGACGACGTAGTGGACATCGCCTCGTCTGACGCCTTGCCCGCGGTATTCGGCTTCGCCGTCGACGCGTACGAGCGCGCGGCTCGGCAGGGCCGTCCGCAACTGGCCATCGCGGGTCATTGATCGAGCAGCCAACAAATCGGCGACCCGACACCGCGATAACGCCTGACGTCGCCGATTAGCCGATTAGCACGTGAGCGCAGCCAGTTCGCGCAGGCTTCGGTACAGTGGACGCTTGACGCTCGCCGCGCGAAGCCCGACTCTCACAACAAAGCGAACAGCGTCAGATCGCCCTACGAACACAATGCCGACACCCACCGATCTCTTCGACCAACAGCGCGCGGACTGGCAGGCCGACCCGCACGCGGCCTTCGACGCATGGCTTGCTCAGCAAGAATTCCGCGCATCTTCGGCCGATGTTTATCGCGCGCAGTGGGGCAACTTCCTCGAATGGCTACAGGCGAAACGGGCGACGCTCCATACCGTGCAACGGCCCGTCATCGAACAGTTCGTCTCTCAGCTCGACATTCGACGTCCGCAGCGGATGCGCTACTTGCGTTTGATCGAGCGCGTGCTCGATCACGTGCGGGAAATCGAAGCTGCGGGGACCAATCCCGCGCGGTTCATCGCGCAAGATGGGGATGCAGCGTGGCGCAAAGCGCGCGACAACGAGCCGACCGGCTTCCTGACACACGACGAGCGGACCTTGCTGACCGCGCATCTGTTTTCGCCCTTGGGCGGGCTGCCGGCCGGACAGCGCTGGCGCGAACGACGCGACCGCGCCCTGGTCGCCGCGTTCTTGGGTGCGGGGGTGAAAACGGGCGAGGCGGCGCAGTTGACCGTCGATTGCTACGCGCCGGGCGCGCCCTACGTAACGGTCGATGCATCGAATCCGCTCTTGATCCGCCGGGCCCGGCTCGCGCCGTTCGCCGTCGAGTTGCTGGACGGTTGGATCAACGAGCGCCGAGCAGCCGGCTTGGCGGGCGAACTGCTCTTCCCCGCGGCGCCGTCGGGGCGCCCAATGCACAAGGCGACGATGCTACGCGCCATCGACGCGGTCGTGGCCGCGTCGGGCATCGCAGCGTCTCGCGTGGCGCGAGCCAGTCCGCAGACGCTTCGCAACACCTACGCGGCGGAGCTATTCGACGAAGGCGTCGACCCCGAGCGCGTTGGCCAGTGGCTGGGCTTCCAGCAGATGATCTCTGTGCATCGGCTCCATCGGGCGTGGCAGGACTGGATGGGTGAGCAAATACGGGAGCGCGATCTCGCCCAAGCTCAGGCCGGCGGGAGCGAAGAAGCAGGTCTCACCGGCGTCTGACGGCACTCCCGAAAACGCTCACCTATCGCGCTCACAAAGCAATCAGCGCGTCATGCGCGCACCTGAGAAGCGTGGCGAAAGCCATATAACGCCGACAATTTCGACGACGCGGGACCAGAGCTTCGCTCGCATTTCGGGCAACACAACTCGTATTCGTCTTCGTGCAGTTGCAGTTCGGGCTCGCCGTCCTCGCAGCCGGGACAGGTTGGCGGCACGGCTACGTAGGGATCGGCTTGCGTTCCAAGGACGGCGATTTCTTCATCGGTGAGGCGTCCGTCCACTGCAAGCGACGCGATCAACTCGCCGACTTCCGCGCTCATGCGCGCCCGCACCCGGTGTGCGTCGCGCTCGCGCGTGAGCGCGTCGATCTCGTCGGACTGCGCGCGCACTTGCGACTCCAGGCGATCGGCGCGGCTTCGCGCGACGCTAAGCTGTTGAATGAACTCGAATTCCTTGCGGCCGGCTTCGCGGATGCTTGCCTGATAGGTCGCGGCGACGCCTCTTAGGCTGTCGAGCTCGACGAGCATCGGCTTCACGCGTCGCTCGGCATCCTTGACTGCGTCGTTGATTTGCTGGGCGTAACGCTCTGTGTTGCTCCGCAATTCGTCCTGAAGCTCGTCTAGACGGTCGCGCAGACGCGCCGTTTGAGACTGTTCTGTCGCGAGACGTTCGGCAAGCGCCGAATTATCGGCTTGAGAGCGCGCAACCGTGTTGCGGAGCTCTTCATGAAGATCGGCCTCACGCTGCCGCAGTCGGCTCACTTCCGATTCGAGCGACGCTATCCGCGCCGCGGCGGCTTCGGCTCGCGTCTCGGCGTCCCGACGCGCCTGTTCGATCGCCTGGCAGCGAATATCTGCGTCGCGCGCGCTCGCTTCTGCCCGTCGGAGATCTTCGTTGATTCGGGAGCGCTGGCCATCGAGCGCAATGCCCGCCTGTTGCCTGGCTTCGACGAAAAGCTCCGCGAGCAACTCGCCCGCGCGTTCCTGAAGCGCCTGCGGGATTCCGCCTGCCTCGACGCGCACCCGAACGCTCGAGCGGACTGTTTCCCAGAACGCGTCGATGTCTCGCGGGATGTCAGTGGCACTACCGACCTGCGTCAAATCCCGCACTGTCGTGACTGACGGGCGAATTCCAAGGTCGAAAAATAGTCGCCGGCAGGCATGCTGCGAGAGTTCGTGTCGGCGCGCGCCGGCTGCACGCATTCTCTCCAGCTCTTGGCGAACTGTGTCGCGAAGGTGCGAGTCCATTGATCCTCAACGTAATATGTTTTGCTCAGCACGATTTACGTTTCATGCAATACGACGACGCTCCAGGCTTGGCCGTGAGACGGCCCTGTGACGCAATCGCATGTATTGATCGAGCGACGACTGGGATTGTAGACCATCCATGTGAAACATGATGAGAATGTTCTTCTAACCCCATGTTTCTGCAGCGATTGCGACGATCACGATGAACAACCACGTGTTTCACAGCTAGCTACGGACAACACCGCCTATGTGCCTGGTAGCAAGTGGTTCGGAGTTATTGGCATCCAATGCGCCGCTTTGAGAGTATTAGAAGTAAACACCCTTGAACCCTTGTTAAAACAGTTAACGCCTCGTCCAATCCTTATGCCATAAGGCTTTCCGGCCGACTGGGTGAGCGTTTGCGGGATAGGTGGTGAGGCTCTACGGGTGGCGTAGGTGGTAGGCTTCGGGACGATCAGTGAGAAGAACCAGGAGACATAGTGAGCGGCTTCGGGGAGAGGCATTCAGGGATCGGTGAGCGAATACGGGAGAGCTCGCCGTTGAGCGCCTTGTCGTGCCGAGAACCGCGGTGCCGTGCGTCTTGGCATCGGTGAGACGATGCAGGAGAGCGGCGAAGGCCGGCTTGCGCTGCTTTTTTGTGTTGATTTTTCCCTTCGGTGAGCGTTTTCGGGCCGAATTCGCTTTCAGAGGTGAGGTTTTTCAGGAGCAAGTGCTGACGTACAGTGCCTGAATACCCTTTCGCGCGGCCTTCGGTGAGGCTTTTCGGGAACGTATACGACAGTCGCGGCAGCCAGAGGTGAAGGTTTTCGGGAGTTGATCGCCTTTTGAACGGCATATTGGCGGTGGGTGAGAGTGTTCGGGATACGCGTAGAGGGCACCGCGACGGGCGCGTCGAGGACAGAGAACCGAGGTCCGTCAACGACTTAGCTCTGTTTTGTAAAGGAGGTTGGATGTCTTGGCAGCGCGTTGCGCCTTGCCCGAATACCTGCGCAATGGCTGCAGTGAGCCTTTTCGGGAGCGCTCGCCATTTGACGGACCCGCTCTCCTCCTAATGAGGCTTCTCTCGACCGTGTCCGGCGCGGGAAAACGGACAGGTGAGGGTTTGCGGGATACCTGACGCGAGGGTTTTCGGGAGCCGTTGTGAAGCGGTTCCGACGGTAAGGTGAGGCTTTTCGGGACGTAGTCGACTCTAGCTCGTGTAGGCGCGGCGGCTTTGATGGCTGCTTTGTACGGTCTCTTCCACGCAACGGTGAGACTTTGCGGGAGTTACTCGCGCTCGAAGGTCAACGGGTGCTGTTATAACCGGAAAAAACGCGCGTTCGCCGACCACACTGCGGGAAAGCGCACGGTTTTTTGTTTGTCTCTCGTGCGCCACACCTTGTTCTGCGTCAAAAAAATTTCTTAGGTGAGCCTTTTCAGGAGCCTTGTCGCAGTCGCACGCCGCGGCAGAAGAACTCCGCGAAGCGTTTACCCGCGCGGACTCTGGGTAAAGCGAATGACGACAATAGGTGAGCGGTGAGCCTTTTCGGGAGCGCACCGCAGTGAGCCGTTGAACTCAGCTAGCCATCACCGTTCAAAGGGTGATCTCACCCGGTAGACGGGGATCACCGCACCCGCTATCCTTGCCGCAATACTGAATTCGATACCTGTATGGCGACCAGGCGCGCAAAGAAAACCGACGTAGTCAGCCCCAGTTCGGCGGAATTGCGCAAGGCCGTTGAGGCCATCGCGATTCAGCCCAAAAGCGGCAAGATCACGCTGCTGACGCGCAAGTTGTTCAACGTCTTGCTCGCCGTTGCGCAGCAAGCGGATGAATCCGGCGACACGTATCGCGCGCTGCTTTCGGATATTGTCGCGAATTCGGCCTTCGATTCGAACGACACCGCGCTCGTCAAAGAACACTTGCGCCGCATGGTTTCAGTGCAAGTGGAGTGGAGCACCGGTACGTCGAGCCAGAAGCCCGGCCGCAAGTGGGGCATATCCACGCTGATCGCAGACGCGGAAATTCTCGAGGACCCGTCTACGCGTCGGGTCTGGGTCGAATTTTCCTTCGCCCCGAAGATCAAAAAGAAGCTGCTCGACCCGGTTCAGTATGCCAGGTTGAGCCTGCAATTCCAGAGCCAATTGCGCAGCAGCGCCGGCCTTGCCCTGTACGAAATCTGCGTCCGATATCTGACGAATCCCAGCCATCTGACGATGCGCGAAACCTGGGAGTGGTGGCGGCCGATCCTGTCCGGCACGCCCGATACGGAAGCCGGCGACGAGGCGAAACGCGAGTACAAATACTTCAAGCGCGATTACTTGCGCCCCGCGATTGCCGAAGTCAACGCCGTAACGAATATCTTCGTCGAACTGGTGGAGCATCGAGAGGGGCGGCGCGTCGCCGAGATTCAATTCCGCGTGACCGAGCGCAAGCAGCCGATGCTTGCGTTGGACGAGCATCCGAATGTCTTCGACAGCACGCTCGTCGACCGCATGGTGAAGATCGGGATCTCGCTGAAAGAGGCGCAGACTCTCTATGCCGACAGCGAGGAGAACCGCATCCGCGCCGCTTTGCTGATGACGGAGCAGCGCATGCGCAGCACGACTTTGCCGCCGGTTCGCAGTGCTGCCGCCTTGTTCAAAGACGCATTGAAGAAGGGCTATGCGCCGCCGGTCGACGCGTTGCCGTCCGCTGCGAACGGCGCATCACCGAGGGCCGGCGCGCCGAGCGCCTCGGCGGCGGATGATCTCAAAGCCCGGTTGTTGGGGGAATTCTCGGCTTTTCGACGCAAGGAAGCGCGCGCGATGTACGAAGAGCAAGGTGAGGAAGAACGGGAGCTTGCGCGCCAGAGCTTCGAGCAAGAGTTGTTGCCGGAGCTCGGAGCGCATATGCGCGACGATTGGCGGAAGCGCGGACTAGACTCGAAGCTTGCGGAAACATCGTTCTTCGACTGGCTCGCCCGGCGGACGTGGGGCGAGCCGACCGATGGCGACTTGCTCGCTTTTACGCTGAGCCAGTCGCGAGCGAGCTGAGGGACTTCAGCGAGGCGGCGTCCATGCCGCCGGCTCCCACCTGTTAATTCTGCGTGTTCGCTTTTTCCAGCATCGTCTCGATTTGATGCAGTAGTTCGTCGCGTTTCTCGCGTGACAAGCCCCGCAGCCTCAATTCGAGCCGGTCCTCGCCATAAGACTTGAGATCCCCGACTGCAACGCCGTCCAGCTTCACCTCCAGGCGTTGCGCATACCGCTGGCGGCCAACCGGCTTCTGCGTCTCTTGCCCGCTGGCGCGCCCCTTGACGATGTCCGCGACCTGGCGAGTGCTCAAGTCGTCCGACGTGATTTTGTTGATGAGCCGAAGCGTCGCGTCGCTGCCCCGCGCTGCGTGGTAGCGGGAGATCTGATACGCCATATTGGAACCGAACCGATCCGGCCGAGCGACCATCTCTTGCATCACGTTTTCTGGCAGCTTCGCGATGGATAGCGCCACGGCGATCGTCGATTCGTCCAGCCCAAGATGTTCCGCCAGTTCACGCTGGCTCTGGAAGTGTTGCTCGTCGAGGAAGCGACGCCAGACGACCGCGTTGTCGAAGACGGTCTGCGAATCGCGCTGGACGTTGAGGTCGTAGCCGAGCTTGTAGCTCTCGATGCCGATCGGCAAGTCGACGACGACTGCCTTCACCGTCTCCTTGTTAGCCTCCTTGAGCGCGCGCACGCGCCGACCGCCGTCGCTAACGAAAAACGTGCCCGGCTCCTCATAGTCGGGAATGACGTGAATGGCTTGCTGTTGGCCTTGCTTCGCCAAATTGACTGCCAGTTCGGCGATCGAGGCCTTCAGGTAGAAGTGACGCGGGTTGAACGGGCTGGGCTTGATGGCCTTGAGCGGCAGCTCGATCACCTGCCCTACCGTGTAGCGATTCGCTCTTCGCCAGGCTCTGTACGGTTCGGATTCGTGTGCTGCGTTGGCGTCAGATTGATCGTCGGCGACGAATGCGCTTGACCGGCCATTGGCTGCGGTCTGCGATACCTGCTGCAGGTCGACGATGCCGTCGATTGCGTTGATTCGATCGAGCGCGGTTCTCTTTTCACTGCTCGTGGTATCGGGACGGGCCTTGAAGCCCTTTGCGAACTGCGACGGTTTCATTCAGGGTCCTTTATGCGCATAAAGTCAGGCGAGCATGGCGAGGATCTCGTCGGCACACGCGCGGATCTCTGCCGCCGCGAGCCTTGAGCCGCGATCCGTCATCTGCAGCACGGTCTGGCCAAGCGCCATTGCTTGTTTGTAGCACTCGCGCGTCGGAATCTGCGTCTTGAGCAGCGGAAAGCCGAGCTCCTCCAGCGCGACTTTCAGTTCTCGCGTGAGCATGCGTTTCTCCTCGGTCTTGTTAAGCAAGAAGACCGCGCGCAAATCTTCGTTCATGACCTGCGCCTGTTGCACCAGCTTGACGAGCCCGACGCTCGACCAATAATCCGCGGGCGAGGAAGACGTCGGAATGACCGCGATGCTCGCGGCCAGAAGGACCACGCCCGAAACCTTCTCCGTAATCGACGGCGGACAATCGACGACGATGATGTCGTAGTCGGTGATGAACTTCCTGATTTCGCGATGGATTTGGCCGCCCGCCTCGGAGAGGTTGACCACCGGAAACGGAATGCCCGACGCGTCTTCCGAGGCGGCGCTTGACCAATGAATGAGCGTGTTCTGACCATCCGCGTCGACGACGAGCACGCGCTTGTTCTTCTCATGCAAGGCTGCGCCCAGGTGCATCGCTATCGTGCTCTTGCCGACGCCACCCTTCTGTTGCGTGATCGCTATGATTTCCGCCGCCACGTTTCGCTCCGAAAATGTACGTTTCGAATTCTACATAGCGCTAAAAGTTTTTCCAGCGTTATTCGACGTAAAACCACGCGTTAGCCAAACGGACGAGGCTTTATGCGCATAAAAACGGCAGCACTGCGCTCACTTTGCTTTATGCGCATAAAGCTCGCGGCATGCGCAACGCTGTGTGCTTATCCGACGGCCTGGCAGATCGCCTATGCTTACCGTTGACCAACCTCGTGAGAGCCGCTATGACCGTCCGCAACCTCGACACCCTGTTCGCTCCGCAGTCGATCGCGATAATCGGCGCATCCTCGCGAGAGAGAAGCATCGGTGAGATGGTGTGGAAACGCGCGACGTCTTCCGGGTTCGCAGGCCCCGTGTGGCCTGTCAATCCGAAGCACGCCTCGCTCGACGGACAACCGGTCTTCGCTGACGTCGATGATCTTCCTGATGCGCCGAGCGTGGCGGTCTTGTGCACGCGCCCCGAAACCTGGCCTTCACTTGTCGAGAGTCTTGGTCGGAGAGGAACGAAAGCGGTCGTGATCGTCGGCGAGGCGCATGAGGCCGGCCCAGCTGCGTCGTATGCACCATCAGCCGTTTGGTCGCAGGACGATTGGACAAGCCGGACGCTGGCTGCCGCTCGCCCGCATCTGCTTCGCGTCGTCGGGCCGGCGAGCCTCTGCGTCATGACGCCATCGATCGGCGCCTGTCTGGGTGCGCCGGTGTGCGAGGTCAAATCGGGTGGGGTCGCATGGGTGTCGGCATCCAACGCGCTGACGAACGGCGTTTTGGGCTGGGCTCGAGCTCGCGGCCTCGGTTTCTCGAGAGTGGTCGCGCTCGGCGATGAAGCCGACGTTGACGTCGGGGACGTCGTCGACTTCCTGGCGAGCGACGCGTCGACGCGGGCAATCCTGCTCGCCATCGAAACGATAAGCGCAGCGCGAAAGTTCATGTCCGCCGCGCGTGCGGCCGCGCGAAACAAGCCTGTGCTGGTACTGCGGACCGGTCACGACGATCCGTTCGATCGCCTGTACGGCGCTGCATTTCGACGCGCAGGGCTGGTGCGTGTCGACTCGCTCGACGACCTTCTCGACGAAATCGAAACGCTCGGCGTCGGGCGCGTCGCCTCGAGCGACGCGGCGACCGTCATTACCAGCGATCGCGGCGTGGCGGCTCTCGCGAAAGACGCCTTCGGCGCGGCGGGAGGCGGGCTCGCCACGTTCCCTGCGGCAGCACGAGACGCCGTCGCGGCTGCGTTGCCGGGAGCGCAAGCCGGCAATCCGCTGCTGCTCGGCGACGACGCATCGGCGAGTGACTTCGGCGACGCGCTGCGAACGCTCGCACCGTATCGCGAGACCGGTACGGCCTTCGTCGTGCATGCGCCGACGCACAGCGCACCGGTGGCGGACGTTGCGCGCACGCTGATCGCGGAGCGCAAGCATACGTATCGCGGTGTGCTTGCCTGCTTCTTCGGATGCATCGATGCGGCCACGCGCGATGATCTTCATGCGGCCGGAATCCCCGTGCACACGACGCCGCATCGATTGGCGCGCGGCTTTGCACGACTGGTCGACTTCCGGCACGGCCGCGAACTGCTGATGCAGACTCCCGATGGCTTGCCCGCCGACGTGCCGAAAGATATCGACGATGCGCAAAAGGAGGTCCGCGAGGCGCTGGCGAACCGCACGGTCGAACTGGAAGGGGAACGCGCAGTCCGCATTCTCGTTCGCTTCGGCATTGCCGTGAAGCCGGGCCCTTGCGAAGCAAAGTCCAGCGACGGACTCGAAATACAGACGCGCCTTCTCAACCATCGCGTCTTCGGCCCTGTGTTCGAGTTTCGGGCAGAAGGCGCGCTCGGGCTCGCGGACGCCCTACATGAATTCTCGCTGCCGCCGCTAAATCCGGTGCTCGCTCGCGATTTGATCGCACGCTCGCCGCGCTCGCGCGAGTTGCCGGGCGACATGCTACTCCAGGCGCTCACCGCGTTGTCGCAGCTCGTCTGCTACGTCGAGGAAATCGTCGCGCTTAAGCTGACCTTGCAGGTGACGCGCGACTCCGTTGCCGTGCACGAGCCGCAACTGACGTTGGGCGCGCACCGCAAGCCGCTCGCGATCGTCCCGTATCCGCGCGCGATGGAAGAGACGCTCGACTGGCGCGGCATGCGCATCACGGTGCGCCCCATTCGACCGGAAGACGAAGACGCGCATCGGGCATTCGTCGCCGCGAACACGGCGGAAGATTTGCGCTTGCGCTTCTTCGGCGCGGTGCGCAGCTTCGATCATTCGCAACTCGCCCGCATGACGCAAATCGACTACGACCGTGAGATGGCGCTCATCGTGACCCGAACGAACGCGGACGGCGGATCCGAGACGCTTGCGGTCGCGCGCGCCATCGCCGACCCGGACAACGAGACGGCCGAGTTCGCGCTCGCCGCGCGCTCCGACATGAAAGGGCAGGGCTTGGGCTCGCTGCTGCTCACGCGAATCATCGATTACGAAAAGAAGCGCGGCACGCGATGGATGATCGGCGAAGCCCTGCGGGAGAACGCGGGCATGATCGGGCTAGCGCGCAAGCTCGGTTTCGAACTGACGCGCACCGACGACCCGGGCGTCGTCGGTCTCAAGATGCGGCTCGGCGAAACGCCGACATAGCCGCCATCCGTCGCGCGCAGTTAGGCGCCGATTTTTGAAAGCGCGTCGTCGATCTGTTCGCGCGACAGCGACAGTTCGCTCAACAATGCTTCGGCATACGAAGCGCCGGTTTCGCGTTCGAGCCGCGCGATGGTGAGTGCGCAGCGCGCGGCGTCCTTCGGCGTCGCGATGAACGCCTTCACGGAATGTCCCGCCGTGAACGCTTCGAAGAGCGGCGCGCGAATTTCATCGGGCAACGCGCGCGACGTCCACTGATACGGCTTGCCGTTGTACGTCAATTGCGGCGGCAGCGTGCGCTCTTTTTTCGCGGCGGGGATCAGGCCGTAAGTGCGCGCCGCCTCGCCGATCTGCTCCGGTGAGAAGAGCTCGTCCGGGCTGATGTCGAACTGCGCGATGTGCGCTTCGATGGCCTGCATGGCGGCGGCGCGGTCGTCGCGCTTTTTCTGCGCGCGGGCGACGATGTCACGCAGTTCATCGGCCTCGTCGGTGGTAATCGTGAAGCTCGCTTGTTTTTGCTGAAGCTCGGAAAAGCGCAGGAACTCGGAATCGGAGAGAAGTTTCGCCATGGATGATGCGTCGAGATAGGCACGGCGGCTCGCAATGGGCAGCCGCTATTTTGAGAGGGCCGCCATTCTAACGTGATCCGCCCGCGGCTAAACGCGCGACATCGAAAGCGCGGCCGCGGCATCTCTCAGCAGCGAGGTGACTTCCTCGATCGACGGCGCCACGTACTCGTCGATCCGCCGCATGTACGGACACGTCAGCGCCGCAATTGCTTGCCCGGACGGACCGAGCAGCGGGAACGTCACGTCCGTGATGCCGAAGGTTTGCTGACTCTCCTTCTTCGAGAAGCCTGCTTCCCGAATTTGTCGGTAATCGGCGTCGAGCACGCTGCGGTCGATCGGCAATTCGCCTTTGACTTTCGTATGCTCGGCCAACATGTAGTCGCGCTGCTCGTCGGTCTGAAATGCGAGCATCACGCGGCCCGAACCCGTGTCGATCAATCCGACGCGCGACCCGAGACGCACGGAAATGCCCCAGGCGCCCGGGCCGTCCACCTGGGCGATGACGAGCAAGTTGCCGCGGTCATAGACGGCGAGATGCACTGATTGCTCCGCCGCGTCGGCGAAACGCTGCATGACGGGCAACGCCTCTGCGATCAGCCGGTTCATCGGCGGATGACGGTGCGCGAGCGCGTACAGCTTAAGGCTCAACGAGTAGCGGTCTCCTTCGGGCGAGCGCACGACGTACTGGCGCGCAACCAGCCGCTCGAGCATGCGATACATCTCGCTCGCGTTGCGCCCGAGCAGCTTTGTGATTTCCGCACGCGTGAGCCCCGACTTCTGCTCGGCTAGCAATTCGAGGATGTCCAGTCCTTTGTCGAGGGCCGGCGCGCGATATCGGTCGGCATCGTTGTCATCCGCGTCCACGGCAGTTGGCGTCTGTCGGTTCATGTTTCGGCGTGCGCTCGGTCCGGCCGCGGTCTTAGGGAATACACCGAGCGCCTGGGGCCGCGCCATCCTTGACTTGGTTTTGTGCGTCTATGAATAATACGTTCATTAATGAATGTACCGCCACCCCGAGCGACAGATTTGCCAACCGCTCGATCCGCAGTCCATCGCATCAACTCTCCGAGGCTTGCAGATGACCGCTGAAACGCAGGACGTTTTGCCCCGACGCCGAATCGGATCAACTTCCCTAGAAGTGACGGCGCTGTCGCTCGGCACTGCGCCGCTCGGCGGCCTCTATCACGAACTGACCGAAGACGAAGCGCGCGCCACGGTGGATGCCGCGTGGCAAGCGGGCCTCCGCTTCTTCGACACTGCGCCGCACTACGGTCACACGAAGGCGGAGCATCGTCTGGGCGATGCGCTGCGCCGGTATCCGCGCGAAGAGTTTGTTCTCTCGACGAAGGTCGGCCGCCGTTTCGTGCCGCGAACGACGCCCGATGACGGAAGCGAAGGCTGGGCGAATCCGCTGCCGTTTCAGGCCGTCTACGACTACACCTACGACGGCATCCTCCGCTCGTTCGAAGACAGTCAACATCGGCTCGGCATGATCGATATCGACATCGTGCTCATTCACGATATCGGCCGATACACGCACGGTGACAAGAACGCGCACTATTGGCGTCAATTGACGGACGAGGGCGGTTTTCGCGCGCTCGATGAGTTGAAGCAATCGCGCGGCGTCAAAGCCGTCGGGCTCGGCGTCAATGAAGGCGCAGCCGTCATGGAAGCGATGGCCGATTACGACATCGACTGCGCGCTTCTCGCCGGACGTTACACGCTACTCGAACAGAACACGCTCGACGATTTGCTGCCCGAATGCGAGAAGCGCGGCGTCAGCATTCTGCTGGGCGGAGCGTTCAACTCGGGCATCCTCGCGCGTGGCCTGGATACGAACGCGCACGGCGATCTCAAGTTCAACTACGGCGACGCGCCCAAAGAAATCGTCGAACGCGTCGGCAAACTAGAGCGGGTCTGTCGGGACTTCGGCGTTGCGCTTTCCACCGCGGCGCTCCAGTTTCCTTATGCGCATAAAGTTGTGGCCACCGTCCTGATGGGCGCGCGGACGCCCGACGAAGTGCGCCAGAACGCCGCCTCGTTCGCGACGCCGATTCCGCCCGCGCTTTGGGATGCGCTTCGCGCCGAAGGATTGCTTCACCCCAACGCGCCGGTGCCGCGATGATGGCGGACGACTCAATCGACGCGCATCAACATTATTGGGACCCTGCGCGCGGCGACTACGGCTGGCTCACGCCCGAGCTCGAGCCGCTCTATCGCGTATTCGGACCCCACGATCTGGCGCCGCTGCGCGAGGCGACGGGCGTCGCTCGCACCGTCGTCGTCCAGGCAGCGCCGACCGTCGATGAAACCCGCTATCTGCTTGCGCTGGCCCGCGACGATCAGTCGGTGGCGGGCGTCGTCGGCTGGGTTCCGCTCGATTCCGACGACGCGCTGAAAATCATCGACGAATTCGCACGCGATCCGAAGTTCAAAGGCGTGCGCCCGATGCTTCAGGACTTGCCCGACGATACGTGGATCGCTCACGCGCCCCGCGAAGCCGCGATACAGCGCCTCATCGAACTCGATCTCGCCTTCGACGCGCTTATCTTCGCGCGGCACGTGCCGTCGCTGATCGAGTTCGCGCGGCGGTATCCGTTGCTGCGGATCGTCGTCGATCATGGCGCGAAGCCGCCCATTCGCGACGGCATCGACGCGGGCTGGCAACCCTGGGCCGATGGCATCGCGCAACTGGCGGCGCTGCCGCAGCGGCTCTACTGCAAGCTGTCCGGCCTCGCCACCGAAGCCGCGCCGAACTGGACGGAGGCGACGCTGCAACCCTACGTCGCGCATCTGATCGAGCAATTCGGCGCAGAACGTCTGATGTGGGGCAGCGATTGGCCGGTGCTGAATCTCAACGGCGGCTACACTGAATGGCACGCTGCCGCCACGCGCCTCACCGCGCATCTCGGAAAAGCCGGGCAAGCGGCGATTTTCGGCGCAAACGCCCGCGCGTTCTACCGTCTCTGAGACCTGCCATATACCCGGCATGTCGCAAAATTAACCTGGACTGGAGCAGTGGATGGTACAAAGACTGGCAGGCAAGACCGCGCTGATCACGGCGGCCGGACAAGGCATCGGGCTCGCGACGGCCGAAATGTTCGCGGCTGAAGGCGCGCGCGTGATCGCGACGGATATCCGCATCGAATCGCTCGAAGGCAAGCCGTTCGAGGCGCGCAAGCTCGACGTCCTCGACGCTCAGGCGATCAGCGATCTCGCGAGCGAGATCGGCGCAATCGACGTGCTGTTCAACTGCGCGGGCTACGTTCACGCCGGCTCGATCCTCGAAGCGACCGAAGCCGACTGGGACTTCGCCTTCGACCTGAACGCGAAGGCCATGTATCGGACGATTCGCGCGTTTCTGCCGGCCATGCTGGAGAAGGGCAGCGGCTCGATCATCAACATGTCGTCGGCGGCGTCGAGTGTGAAGGGCGTGCCGAACCGCTTCGTGTACGGCGCGTCGAAAGCGGCGGTCATCGGCCTGACGAAGTCGGTCGCCGCGGATTTCGTCACGCGCGGCATCCGCTGCAACGCCATTTGCCCGGGCACCGTGGAATCGCCGTCGCTGAAGGAGCGCATCGCGGAGCAGGCGCAGGCGCAAGGCGCGACGGTCGAGCAGGTGCAGGCCGCGTTCGTCGCGCGCCAGCCGATGGGGCGCGTCGGCCGCGCGAGCGAGATCGCGGCGCTCGCGCTGTACCTCGGCTCCGACGAGTCGTCGTTCACCACGGGTCAGATTCACGTTATCGATGGCGGCTGGTCCAACTGACCGTCCGTCGCTTTTCAACTTTCAGAACCACGAGGATCACATCAGATGAAGCTGCTTCGTTACGGCCCCAAGGGTCAGGAAAAGCCGGGCCTGCTCGACGCGGACGGCCAGATTCGCGACCTTTCGTCGGTCGTGGGCGACATCGCCGGCGACACGCTGACCGATGCGGGCCTGGCGAAACTGCGCGCCGTCGATCCGGCGTCGCTGCCCGTCGTCGAGGGCAATCCGCGCATCGGACCGTGCGTGGCGCGGGTCGGCAAGTTCGTGTGCATCGGCCTGAACTACGCGGACCACGCCGCGGAATCGAATTTGCCGGTGCCGACCGAGCCGGTCATCTTCGGCAAGTGGACGAGCGCGATTTGCGGCCCGAACGACGACGTCGAGATTCCGCGCGACTCGAAGAAGACGGACTGGGAAGTCGAACTGGGCGTCGTGATCGGTAAAGAAGCGAAGTACGTCGATGAAGCCACGGCGCTCGATTACGTCGCGGGCTATTGCGTGATCAACGACGTGTCCGAGCGCGAATGGCAGCTCGAACACGGTACGCAGTGGGACAAGGGCAAGGGTTTCGACACGTTCGGCCCGATCGGTCCGTGGCTCGTCACGAAGGACGAAATCGACGATCCGCAGAAGCTCGACCTGTGGCTCGAAGTGGACGGTCATCGCTACCAGAACGGCAACACGAAGACGATGGTCTTTACGGTCGCGCAACTGGTGGCGTACTTGTCGAAGACGATGAGCCTGCAGCCCGGCGACATCATCTCTACCGGCACGCCGCCGGGCGTCGGCATGGGCGTGAAGCCGAGCCCGGTGTTCCTGAAGGCCGGCCAGACGATGCGTCTCGGCATTCAGGGCCTCGGCGAGCAGCAGCAGAAGACCGTCGCGGCCAAGTAATCGCCGCGCGTTCCAAACAGAAAACCTCGCCGCGGCGAGGTTTTTTGCTTCTGCACGGTGGAAAACAGCCTACGCGTCGTAGAGCGCTTCGGCCGCGCCGTCGCCGATGCGCGTGATCGTTCCCTGCGCCACCGCGACGAGCCGCTCGGTATTGCCGTCGGTGACGAAGACATCGCATTGGCAAGTCGCCTGCGCCATGCCCGCATGAACCACGCGCGCCCGCGCCATCAGCGTGCCCGTCACCGCCGGGCGCAGATGATTGATCTTGAATTCGCCCGTGACCACCTTCGGACCGAGCCGCAATGCGCCGGCGAAGGTGAGCGCGTTATCGACCAGATAGCTCACCACGCCGCCATGCACGAAGCCGTGTTGTTGCCTCAATTCGTCGCGGATGGGCAGACACAGCGTGAGACTCGCTGAATCGACCTGCATCAGCTTGGTTCCAAGCAAGGCGCTGAACGGCTGCGCGTTCAGTGCACCGCGTGCGATATCGACAATCTCGGCCATTCGGACACTCCTTGGTGGGTTCGGCGCCGTCCTGCAAAGACAATAGATAGCGATCGCGCGCTTCGCAAGGAAGTTCGGCAAAAATCGTGCAACGGTGCGTTTCGGCGTGCCACGGCGCCCGGCGCCACCGGCATCGATCCTGCATAGACACGCTTTCCGGCTAACGATTCAAGCTTGTCGCGTTGCCTGCCGTAAACCCGCACTGTCGCCGTCATGGAACGGTCAATCGTCAGTACGGGTGGAAGTGATGTTTGGAAAAATCAAGGTTGCATCGGGCTTGCTCGCGGTACTCGTCGTGTTCTGCGTCTTTCAACTCGTGACCGAGGGCCTCGGCTTCTGGTCGCTTTCGAGGACGCACGACGACGTCAACAATCTGTCGGACATCGCGCTGAAACAGGTCAACGCCGTCAACAAGACCACGCAGCATCTGATGGACGCGCGCATCAACCTCTCGCGCGCCGGTACGCGCATGGTGCGCGGCGGCGCGGAACCCGTGGAGATCGTGCAGCATGCGCGCGAACAGATCGCGAGCGCGGAGAAGTCGTTCGGCGCTTTCATGAACGCACCCAAGACCGGCGACGAAAACGTCGCGCGCATGAACGCGCTGCAGGCGAAATACGCCGAGTACGCGAAGGCGCTCTCCGAACTCGTGCAGTATCTCGACGCAGGCAATATCCAGGCGTTTCTCGATCAGCCGACGCAGGGCTTCCAGGACCGCTATCTCGTGGAACAGCAGAAATTCGTCGACTTCGGCAATGCGGCGAGCAATGCGTACCTCGAATCGATCGACACGCGCTACGCGTGGTTCCGCGCGGTGGGCATGGCGATCGCCGTCGCGCTGATCGCCGGCGTCGTGCTCGTGCACATCGCGCTGCGTCGCGGCGTCATCGCGCCGCTGGAAGAAGCCGGCCGCCACTTCGAGCGCATCGCGCAAGGCCGCCTCGACGAGCGCATCGCGGATCGCGGCACCAACGAAATCGGCCGCCTGTTCGCCGGTCTGGCCGCCATGCAGGCGAGCGTCGCGAACACCGTGAAGACCGTGCGCGAGACGTCGGAATCCATCAACTTCGGCGCGGACGAAATCGCGAGCGGCAACGCGGACTTGTCGGCGCGCACCGAGAATCAGGCGGCTTCGCTGGAAGAAACCGCATCGAGCATGGAAGAGTTGACCGCCACCGTGCGCCAGAACGCCGAGCATGCGCGCGAAGCCAACGCGCTCGCGGGCGAAGCACTCGAAGCGACGTCGCGCGGGTCGAGCGTCGTGGACGATGTGGTCGACAAGATGCGCGTGATTGCGCAAAGCTCCGACAAGATCGCCGAGATCATTTCGGTCATTGACGGCATCGCGTTCCAGACGAACATCCTCGCGTTGAACGCTGCGGTCGAAGCGGCGCGCGCGGGCGAGCAGGGCCGCGGCTTCGCGGTCGTGGCGGGCGAAGTGCGCGGCCTCGCGCAGCGTTCGGCGCAATCGGCGAAGGAAATCAAGGAATTGATCGGCGAATCCGTCGCGCAGGTCAGCGACGGCTCGGAACTGGTCGAGCGCGCCGGCTCCGCGATGCGCGAAGTGTCCACGTCGATCTCGCGCGTCACGCAGATGATGGCGGAAATCAGCGCGTCGTCGCTGGAGCAGAGCGTCGGCATCGAGCAGGTGAATCAGGCGGTCACGCAGATGGACGAGATGACGCAGCAGAACGCGGCGCTCGTCGAGCAAGCCGCCGCTGCGGCGTCTTCGTTGCACGAGCAGACGCGTCAGTTGAAGGCGGCGGTCTCCGTGTTCCAGCTCGCCTAAGCAGGCAACGACGCGTACGCCGTGGCAAGGTGATACGGCGTCGTGGACGGCATTTCCGCCCGGCTGATGCTGCCATCGGCCGCGCGACACTCCACCCATCCCCGCGCGTGCAAGAAGCGCGCGGCGTATCGGCCGATCTGCTCGCCGAGCGCGTCGCCGCGCGTGGCGAGCGCCCGCAGATATTCGGTCTGCGCCCAGATGCGCTGCGTGCCGTCGATCACGCGGCCGGTTTCATCGAGCGCGGCGAACACGCCGCCCGTCTTCTCTTCGATGCCGTGCTTCTGCGCGAAGTCGAACGCGCGTTCCAGCCGCTCGTCCAGCGCGACGCTTTTGAACGCAGCATGTCCGCTGCCTTTGACCAGGAAATACCATTCGAACTGATGTCCCGGCTCCAGGCGGTTGTCCGCCGCGCCGATCGGCAGTTCGGCGATGCACCCCGTCGGCTCGTGCACGAACATGCGCGCGATCCATTCGGCGAGCGTGGCGAGGCGTGCGTCGTAGGCAGCGTCGCCCGTTGCTTCCCGCGCAGCGAGCCACGCTTCCGCGAGGTGCATCAGCGGGTTTTGCAGCGGACCTTCAAGCGTCGCGGCGAAGTCTTCTGCCACGACGGCGTTCAGCACTTCCCCGACATGCGCGAACCGCGTTTCGATGAGCTTCGCCGTTTCATCGAGGACGGCGAACGCGCGCGCCGATCCGCTCCTGCTCGCGTAATGCGCGCACGCGAAAACGACGAACGCGTGCGTGTATAAGTCCTTTTGCCGCTCGAGCGGCGCGCCGTTTGCATCCACGCTATAGAACCAACCGCCGTGGCGCGTGTCGTGAAAGTAGTGCTGCAACGACTCGAACAAGGTCGCGGCGTGATCGAGATCGCCCCCATCCGCGAAAACGAAAAGCTGGCGCGCGCACGCCATCGCGCGATAACGCTTGGGCGGCAGCGGCGCGTGGTCGGAGGGACCGACGGCTTCGAACGGCAGACGCAGCGCCGCGTTGAAGCCGGGGCCGCGCCACAGCGGAAGCACGACGTTCGCGTAATGCGCGCGCAGCGCCGCGCCGGATTGAAGGTTCGCGGACGGCGTCGAGGGCGCGCCGGGCGTGGATGGATGGTGCATGCGACAGTCTTTAGAAGTGTTCCGAGAGGCGCTACGGCGTAGCCTGGCAAGCATAGCAAACGGCGCTCGTCGCGCGACAAGCCGGCATCACGAGGAGAGAAAAACATGTTGAACAACGTCGAACTTGTTTCCCGGCTCGTCATGGCCGCCGCGCTCGGCAGCGTGATCGGCTTCGAGCGCGAGCGGCTTTCGTGGGCCGCCGGGCTGCGCACGCATATGCTCGTGTGCGTCGGCTCGGCGTTGATCATGATCGTGTCCGCGTTCGGATTCGCGGATGCGCTCAAGGCGGAGCATGTGGTGCTGGACCCATCGCGCGTGGCGGCGCAGGTCGTGTCGGGCATCGGCTTTCTCGGCGCGGGCTCGATTCTTTTGCGCGGCGAGATCGTCCGCGGCCTGACGACGGCGGCGAGCCTGTGGTCCGTCGCGGCCATCGGGCTCGCGGTCGGTGGCGGCCTGTACACGGCGTCGATCGCGGCGACCGTGATCATCCTGATCATTCTGGCGGGGCTGAAGCCGCTCGAGCGACGTTTCATCTCGGTGAGGCAGCGCCGACAACTGACGATGCTCGTCGATCGCGGCTCGCTCTCGTTTCATGCGCTGCACGAGGCGCTCGGGCCGGGCAGCGTGCGCGTGAAGCAGTTCGTGGTGCAGCAGAGCGAAGAGTCGCCCGATTCGGACGAAGTGCAAGTCGAGCTGTCGCGCGTGTCGGAAGAGGAGTATCGGTCGATCTGCGCGCGCTTGCGGCAACTCGACGTGGTCCGCGAGTTTCGCGAAGACGGCAACGTCTGAGCGGCGGCGCGCGAACGCATCGCACGAATGCGAAATTGAACGCTGAAACATCGCGCAAAGCCGCTGGATAAGGCCCGCAGCCGTGCGACAATGCGGCCTCGAAATTTATTGCCGGACCGCGTGGGCGCGCTGCGCGCCAGCAGTTACGGCCGCAGTCTTTCGATCCGCAGCTTCCGACCTATGCCAGATTCCGCTGTACCCCGAAATCCTGACGTCTCATCGGACGATACCGTTCCTTCCGCGAAAGCCAGCCGCCGGAGTCCGGCGCGCACCGCGCAGCGCGTCGCCCAACTGCGCGAAGCGATCCGCCCCGGCGAAACGCTCGACCTCTTCGCCGAGGACGCGGAACGCGCCACCCAGCAGGCGATGAACACCGATATCCGTCAGGGCACCTTCGAGGGCTTCGAGTTGCCGGAGGTGTTTCTGGCGGCGGTGGAATCGTCGGCGAGGCGGCGCGCCGCGCGGGCAGCGGCGCCGGCCGAAGCGCCGGCAGAGACGCCGATGCAAGGCGATCTAATCGCCGATTCGCCCAGCTCCGCCGGTTCGGCGGATGAAGGTCCGACGCTCCTTGCTACCGCGACCGCTTTTAACGCGCCCGATTCCGTCTCACTCGATCGGCAAGTAGCGGCGGTTGCCTCGCACTCGTTTCAGTCCTTCGCGTGGCTTCTGTGCGCGATGCTGGCGACCTACGCCACTGTCATCGCCCAGCCGGTGACCTGCCTTCCGACCCTCCCCGACGTCTTCGACGCGCGATAGTCTCCTGCGGCAACGTGCCTCGGGGTCGCGCGCGATGACCGCCGCGCGGCCCCTTACGCCCCGCCCCCATTTTCCAGCCGGTCAAAAAAGCCGTGTCTGTAGAAAAACTACAACATTTTTGGGAAGGAAATGCTGCATTGCACTAGGAATCCGGCAGGGCAAACCCTATAATCATGGCTAAGGGAAAACCCTCAATCACCAACCGGAGTCTCACATGAGCTACCTCTTCGCACTGCTGCAAAAACTCGCTTCGATGTTCGAATCGCCGCACCTGCCGCTGGACAAAGACTACTCGTATCAAGCGCGTTTCCGCGAATCCGAGCGTCAGCGCAAGGCACGCGGCACGGCTTTCGGCATTCATCTGTAATGCGCGGCTAAAGGCGGCGCGGGACACACACTAGAAGCAATATGCGACGGCAAGCGCCGTACACCCGCCCGCCAGTCCTGTAGTTTTTCTAGCAGTTCTCCAGCATCTCACTTCCGCGCTCCAAGCGCGCGACACAGCATCCTCTCCCCTGCAGTTTTTCCGCGCCCGTCGTCCGACGAGCCGCCGCGGTATCCTTTCGTTCTCACGAACCCTCGCGCATTGCGCGGCCCCTGATGACCGGCGATATTCACTTCTACGATCCGAGCGAAGGCCACGGCCTGCCGCATGACCCATTCAAGGCAATCGTCGCGCCGCGCGTCATCGGCTGGATCTCCAGCCGCACCGCCGACGGCGGCGTGAACCTCGCGCCGTACAGCTTCTTCGGCGCGTTCGCGACGTTCCCTTACGTGATCGGCTTCTCCAGCGAAGGCCGCAAGGACAGCATCAGCAACATCGAGGCGACCGGCGAATTCGTCTGGAATATGTCGACGCGCCCGCTCGCCGAGCGCATGAACCGCACATCCGCGCCGGTGGCGCCGGAGATCGACGAATTCGAGCTCGCAGGCTTAACCAAAGCGCCCGGGCGCAATGTCGACGTGCCGCACGTGGCCGAGTCGCCGGCGGCGCTCGAATGCCGGCTGCTGCAAGTGGTGCGCATCCACGATCTCGCCGGCCAGCCGATGAACAACTGGCTCGCGCTCGGTCAGGTGGTGGGCGTGCATATCCGCAGCGAGTTTTTGAAGGACGGTCTCTTCGATACCGCTGCCGCGCGCCCGATCATGCGAGCGGGTTATCGCGCCGACTACGCCGAGATCGGCGAAATGTTTCAGATGATTCGCCCGAGCGCCTGACCCCAAAGGCGAAAACATCGGCTTCGCGCCGCGACTTGTCGTGGCGCGACACGCATCCACCGTTGCGCGGTTCTCTCCGTTCTTCCGAAAAGCCTTGCCTGTCAAGGGCGTCCGGCTGTTCACCGCGAAACTGCGACAAATCGGTGTCGTATTTCCACATGTGATTGTCGCAAATAGTCGGCTCACGGCACTTTTTTCTGGCAACTATGTATGCAGAGCGCGGAAGCGCGTCCGCCACGGTTCTGGAGAATGTCGATGGATTCCCCCAAGGTAGTGGTCGAAGGGCTGTGCAAAGTGTTTGGCAGCAACCCCAAACAGGCGATCGACCTGTTGGCCGGCGGTGCGTCGAAGGAAGAAGTGTTCTCGCGTACCGGCCAGATTGTCGGCGTCCACAACGTCTCGTTCGATGTCAGGGAAGGCGAGATCTTCGTGCTGATGGGCCTGTCCGGCTCCGGCAAATCGACGCTGATTCGCCTCATCAACCGGCTCGTCGATCCGACCGCCGGCAAGGTGCTGATCGACGGGCGCGATGTGGCCGCCGTGCCGCGCTCGGAACTCACGGCGCTGCGCCGCCGGGACATGAGCATGGTGTTCCAGTCGTTCGCGCTGATGCCGCAGCGCACGGTGCTGTCCAACGCCGCGTTCGGGCTGGAAGTGGCGGGCGTCGGACGCAAGGAACGCGAATCGCGCGCTATGACCGTGCTCGAACAAGTGGGCCTCGCGCCGTTCGCGCAGAAACTGCCGTCGCAGTTGTCGGGCGGCATGCAGCAGCGCGTGGGCCTCGCGCGGGCGCTCGCCGTCAATCCTTCGCTGATGATCATGGACGAAGCGTTTTCCGCGCTCGATCCGCTCAAGCGCAAGGAAATGCAGAACGTGCTGCTCGACCTTCAGCGCGAGCAGCGCCGCACGATTCTCTTCGTCTCGCATGATCTGGAAGAAGCCATGCGCATCGGCACGCGCATCGCGATCATGGAAGGCGGCCGCGTGGTGCAGATCGGCACGCCGCAGGAAATCATCAAGAATCCCGCCGACGACTACGTGCAGGCCTTCTTCGAAGGCATCGACACGAGCCGTTACCTCACGGCCGGCGATCTCATGCAGACGGACGCCGTGCCGGTCATGAAGCATTCGCCGCAGATCGACGCATCGAGCGTCGCGAAGACGCTCAACGGCAGCGCGGAATACGCGTTCGTGCTCGACGGCGAGCGCCGCATTCGCGGCTTCGTCGGGCGCGACGCCACGGGCAACGCCGTGCCGCAAATCCATCATGTCGAATGCATTCAGCGAACCATGACGCTCGACGACGTGGTGAATCGCGTGGTCGCGAGCCCCGCGCCGCTGCCCGTCGTCGATGCAGACGGTTCGTACTGTGGTTCGGTCAACAAGACGAACGTGCTCCAGGTCTTAACGCGCCATCGAGGTTCCCATGTCTGAAATCATTCCGCTCGGTAGCTGGGTCGATCACGGCGTCCACTATCTGCTCGATCACGACGCCAAAACGTTCGACTCCGTCGGCAAGGTCATCGAGAGCTTCGCGGCGCTCATCGAACACGGTCTGCAGGCCATTCCGATGTGGGCGCTCATGGCGATCTTCGTCGGCATCGGCTTGTGGCGCGTCGGCTGGCGTTTCGCGGCGTTCACGCTGCTCTCGCTCCTGCTCGTCTACGCGACAGGCTTCTGGGATCAGATGGTCATCACGCTAGGTCTTACGTTGTCCTCAACGTTTATCAGCTTGTTGCTCGGCGTGCCGCTCGGCATATGGACCGCCAAGAGCAAGATGGTCGAAATGGTCGTGCGCCCCGTGCTCGACCTCATGCAGACCATGCCTGCCTTCGTGTATCTGATTCCGGCCGCGATGCTGTTCGGCCTCGGCCGCGTGCCCGGCATTCTGTCGACCGTCATCTTCGCAATGCCGCCCGCAGTGCGTCTCACGTCGCTCGGCATCAAGCATGTGAATCGCGAGATCGTGGAAGCGGGTCAGGCATTCGGCTGCACGCCGTGGCAACTGCTCTACAAGGTGCAGATTCCGAACGCGCTGCCGTCCATCATGACCGGCGTGAACCAGACCATCATGATGGCGCTGTCGATGGTCATCATCGCGTCCATGGTCGGCGCGGGCGGCCTCGGCAACGACGTGCTGGCGAGCATTCAGCGGCTGGATATCGGCCTGGGCTTCGAGAGCGGCTTGTCGGTGGTGTTGCTCGCGATCATTCTCGATCGCATCACGGAGAGCTTCGGACGTTCGCCGGGCATGGCTCGCGCGCCGCTTCTCTCGGGCTTCAAGTCCGTGATGCGCGTGCGCCGCGCGCCGGCTGCGCAACAAGGTTGATGCGCCCATGAAGCGCGATGCGATCGCCCCCGCAGCCGCCGATTCGCCGCTTGCCCATCTCGCGCACTTCGGCTTTCTGACGCTGCCGAACTTCTCGATGATCGCGTTCACGAGCGCGGTCGAAGTGCTGCGCATGGCGAACTACATCGGCCGCGCGGAGCACTACAGATGGTCGGTCATCACGCCGGACGGCGAGCCGGCGCGCGCGAGCAACGGCATGACGGTCAAGCCCGCGACGACGCTCGACGAAGCAGGCATGCCCGACGTGCTGATCGTGTGCGGCGGCTGGCACGTCGCCGATTATGTCGACGACACGGTGATCGCGCTGTTGCAGCGCGCGCATGAGGCCGGCGTGCCGCTTGGCGGCATCTGCACCGGGCCGTATGCGCTACTCGCGGCGAAGCTGCTGGACGGCTACCGTTGCACGCTGCACTGGGAAGACATGTCGCCGGTCAACAAGCGCTTCCCGCATGTGCGCTTTGCCGACGAGCTATTCGTGATCGACCGTGACCGCGTGACCTGCACGGGCGGCACCGCGCCGCTCGACCTGATGCTCAACCTCGTGAGCCTGCGGCTCGGGCAGGCGCATGCGGCGCAAGTGTCGGAGCAGTTCATCGTCGAGCGCATACGTGGCTCGACCGACTATCAGCATATTCCGGTGGATGCGCGCGTCGGCTTCTCGCGGGCGGAACTGGTGGAAGTCGTGCGGCTGATGGAAGCGAACATCGAAGAGCCGCTGTCGCTCGACGAACTCGCGCGGCTCGTGCATCTTTCGCAGCGGCATCTTCAGCGCATGTTCAAGATGTTCCTGAGCGTGTCCCCGACGCACTACTACCTGACCCTGCGCCTGCGACGCGCGCGCGATTTGTTGCGCAACACGGATGCATCGATTGCGCGCGTGACGAGCATTTGCGGTTTTCATTCGCCTTGCCACTTCAGCAAGGCGTATCGCGCGCAATTCGGCCATGCGCCGAGCGCGGAGCGGCGTCTTTCCGCTTGACGCCGCCGTTGCGCGTTGCGTCACGAAGCTAGCTGACGATCACGTTCGATAATCCGTCTTGCCGCCTTCGATCATGCGCAACGCGGCCTGCCATTGCAGCGCGGTAATGCTTTCCATGCTGTCGCTGCGATACTGCGCGGCCGTAGTTTCGCACACTTCGGGCGAAGGCAGATTCAACTCGCCGCCGCCCGAGAGCGCGCGCAGCTGAATCTCGCAGGCCCGCTCCAGAAAATAGATTTCCTGGAACGCAGCCGGAATCGAACGGCCGCATGCAAGCAGTCCGTGGTTGCGCAGAATCATCGCGTTATGCGGGCCGAGATCGTTGACGAGACGATCTCGCTCCGCGAGATCCAGCGCGATGCCTTCGTAGTCGTGATAGCTGATCTGCCCGTAGTACTTCAGCGCATGCTGGCTGATGGGCAAGAGCCCCTGCTTCTGCGCGGAGACCGCCGCGCCCGCCGGCGTATGCGTATGCACGACGCAAACGACATCCGGCCGCGCCATGTGAATGGCCGAGTGAATGGTGAAGCCCGCCGGATTCACGCGATACCGCTCGGGATGCTCGGCCGCGTTCGCATCGACCGGACGGCCTTCGCTGTCGATGCGCACGAGGTCCGACGCGCGCATCTCGTCGAAGAGCACGCCGTATCGGTTGATGAGGAAGTGGTGCTCCGGCCCCGGCACGCGCGCACTGATGTGCGTGAAGATCATGTCGGTCCAGCGAAAATGCGCGATCACGCGATACAGCGCCGCCAGGTCACAGCGTAGCGCCCACTCTTGCTCCGAATATCCGTGAGTCTCCATGCCAGTCTCCTTCGTTGGAATTGGTCAGATGGCCTGAGCGCGGCCGGGAAACGTCTCGTCGTAGTCCATTGCGTGATGCACTTCCTCGGTGTCTGCGCCGCGCTGCTCGCGATACATCATCGGTGGCAGACCGAACTGCTTGCGAAATTCGCGGCCGAGATGCGATGCATCGGAGAAACCGCAACTCGACGCGATATCGGCCACCGTCTTGTCCGAACTCGTCAGCAGCCACGCGGCCGTGCGCAGCCGCACCTGCTTGGCGTACGCCTGCGGCGCCTTGCCCGTCTCGGCCTTGAAGAGGCGTTCCAGTTGCCGCGTCGACATATCCAGCTTGTGCGCGAGTTCATCGAGCGTGAGCGAACGGCCAACGTGCTGCTCCATCAGAAGAATCGCGCGCTTGACCTTCGGATGCGTGGCGGGCGCGAGGCCCGGCGGATGCGGCTGCGGCGCGTTGCCTTTCTGCATGTCGTCGACGAGCAGAATGCGCAGCGCCTTTTGCACCGTCGCGGTCTCGAAGTGCCGCAGCAAAATGGCGGCGGCCACGTCGATGGAAGCGCGCCCGCCCGAACATGTGATGCGCCGTCTGTCGATCACGAACAGCCGGTCCGCGACGAGCAGTTGCTCGTCCGCTTGCGGGAAACGCTCGACGAAGTCCCAGTAGTGGAACCAGCTCACGCAGACGCGATGGCCGTCGAGCACGCCCGCGCGCATCAGCGTGAAAACGCCCGTGCACATGCCGACGATGGTCGCGTCACGCGCGGCGGCGCGGCGAATGAATTGCAGCGTGGCATCGCTCGCGGAAGGCCCGGAATGCAGCAGGCCGCCGACGACGACCACGTAGTCGAACGGTTCGGCCTGCTCGTAGGTTTCCCACGGCGTGATCTGGATGCCGCAGCTCGCGCGCACCGGCGCGAGCGTTTCGCCGATCACGCTCCACGAGCAGCGCACCGGGCGGCTGAAGTCGCCTTCGTCAGCGGAAAGACGCAGCAGATCGACGAAGCCGGAGAACGCGGTCAGCGTGAAGTTCGGCAACAGCACGATGCCGAAGCGGATGCGCGATTTCGATTGGCCGTCGATGGAAAGCGGCGAAAGAGATTCTGCGGGATTCATGCGCGTGCGGTGCGGCGGCTCTGGGGTATGCGGCGAGCATAACACCGGGCGCGCGCAACGGGCGCATGGTCAGAAAGGAAGGAAACGCCGCGCAGAACGCGCGGCGTGAAGCGATGAATCAGGCGCCGAGAACCGCGAACGCCCAGGCGAACACGCCGCCGATCAGCGCGCCCGTCGAACGGCCGAGCAGGCTCGCGACGGTGTAATCGCCCCAGCGTTGCTCGACCTCGGCCTTCAACACGCCGAGGTAGCGCAAAACCGGATCGATGGAGCAGACGAGCATCAGCGCGACCCACAAAGGCGCTTCGCGGGTGAGGACATGTTCGGGAGCCAGAACGCCTACGGCTTGAAGCGCGCCGACGACGCCGACGCCGACAAGAAACGCGAAGACCCAGGACTTGAAGAACTGATCGGGAAGAGCGTGACTTTCCATTGCTGCAAACGGGTTAAACGGGGGACTGGAAGACGAGAGACGCATTCGCGCGGGCTCTCACGGACCTAGGGAATATACCGAGACGTATTTGTTTAGCCGTTCGGAGCAATCTCAAAAATGCCCCGGTTTGCAACGAAACTGCGCAGGAACGCGCTGCGGCCTGCGCGCTCTGGTAAGCGCTGACGCCGCCATCCCATTTCCATGCCGTTTTTGTTCTATCTGCCGGAATTGCGGTTTGGTGCAATGAGGCCATGTCGAACGCGCTCGCTCATTCGAACGACGCGAACCGCCAACCTTGAGGCCACGCCATGAATGTCAGCGTTTTCGATCTGTTCAAGATCGGCATCGGACCTTCCAGCTCTCATACCGTCGGGCCGATGATCGCGGCATGCCGCTTCGCGTCGCATATCGAGGACGCGAACCTGCTCGGCTTCGTCACCCGCGTGCGGGCCGAGTTGTTCGGCTCGCTCGGCGCGACGGGCAAGGGCCACGGCACCGACAAGGCCGTGCTGCTCGGGCTGGAAGGCAATCTCCCCGATCTGATCGATCCGGACGCGATCGCGCCGCGCCTCGCCGACATCCGCGCGACGAAGCGTCTGAACTTGCTCGGCAAGCGCGCCATCGTGTTCGACGAGCGCGAGCATATCGGCTTCTATCGCAAGCTGATGCCGGGCGCGGCGGGATCGAGCATGGTGCATCCGAACGGCATGCGCTTTCAGGCGTTCGATGAAAACGGTCAACTGCTCGTCGAGAAGGAGTATTACTCGGTGGGCGGCGGCTTCGTGACCAACCGCGAAGGCGAGCGCGTCAACGGCGTGCGCGCGGGGGCGAGCGTGCCGTATCCGTTTCGTACCGGCGACGATCTCATGCGCATCTGCCGGGAGACAGGTCTGTCTATCGCCGATGTCGCGATGAAGAACGAATGCGCGAATCGCAGCGAACACGAAGTGCGCGAGGGCATGCTGGCCGTGTGGCGCGTGATGGCCGCGTGCGTCGAGCGCGGCTGCAAGGAGCGCGGCGATCTGCCGGGACCGATGCAGGTGAAGCGCCGCGCCGCGGACCTGTGCGCGCAACTGCGCTCGCGTTCCGAGGAATCGCTGCGCGATCCGCTCTCGATGCTCGACTGGGTGAACCTCTACGCGATGGCCGTCAACGAAGAAAACGCTTCGGGCGGGCGCGTGGTCACTGCGCCGACCAACGGCGCGGCCGGCGTGATTCCCGCCGTGCTGCACTACTACGTGAAGTTCATGCACGGCGCGAACGACGAAGGCATCGTGCGCTTCCTTCTGACGGCGGCAGCGATCGGCATCATCTACAAGGAGACGGCTTCGATCTCCGGCGCGGAAGTGGGCTGTCAGGGCGAGGTGGGCGTCGCGTGCTCGATGGCCGCCGCCGCGCTCGCAGCCGTGATGGGCGGCACGCCCGCGCAAGTGGAAAACGCCGCTGAAATAGGCATGGAACACAACCTCGGCATGACGTGCGATCCCGTCGGCGGCCTCGTGCAGATTCCGTGCATCGAGCGCAACGCGATGGGCGCGATCAAGGCGATCAACGCCGCGCGCATGGCGATGAAGGGCGACGGCCAGCATTACGTGTCGCTGGATTCGGTCATCAAGACCATGCGCGAAACGGGCGCGGACATGAAGACGAAATACAAGGAGACGTCGCGCGGCGGCCTGGCCGTGAACGTCATCGAGTGCTGAAACACCGCTACGAAGGAAGAGACACATGAGCCGCTATTCGATATTCAGCCTGCTGCGCAACGGCATGTCGTATCACGAGAACTGGGAGCGCCAATGGCGCAGCCCGGAGCCCAAGCGCGAATACGACGTGGTGATCGTCGGCGGCGGCGGGCACGGCCTCGCGACGGCCTACTATCTCGCGAAAGAGCACGGCATTACCAATGTCGCGATTCTGGAGAAGGGCTGGATTGGCGGCGGCAATACGGCGCGCAATACGACCATCGTGCGTTCCAACTATCTGTGGGACGAATCCGCCGCGCTGTACGAGAAGGCGATGAAGCTGTGGGAAGGCCTCTCGCAAGACCTCAACTACAACGTGATGTTCAGCCAGCGCGGCGTGATGAACCTCGCGCACACGCTGCAAGACGTGCGCGATACCGAGCGCCGCGTGAACGCGAACCGGCTCAATGGCGTCGATGCCGAGTTCCTCACGCCCGCGCAAATCAAGGAGATCGAGCCGACCATCAACCTCAATAGCCGCTATCCGGTGCTGGGCGCGTCGATACAGCGGCGCGGCGGCGTCGCGCGTCACGATGCGGTGGCCTGGGGCTTCGCGCGCGGCGCGGATCAGGCGGGCGTGGACATCATCCAGAACTGTCAGGTGGTGGGCATTCGGCGCGAAGGCAACCGCGTGACCGGCGTCGATACCACCAAAGGTCATATCAAGGCGAAGAAAGTTGCGATCGTCGCGGCCGGCAACACGACGACGCTCGCGGACATGGCGGGCGTGCGCCTGCCGCTCGAAAGCCATCCGTTGCAGGCGCTCGTGTCGGAGCCGATCAAGCCGGTGGTCAACACAGTGGTCATGTCGAACGCGGTGCACGCGTACATCAGCCAGTCCGACAAGGGCGATCTCGTGATCGGCGCGGGCGTCGATCAGTACACGGGCTTCGGGCAGCGCGGCAGCTTCCAGATCATCGAAGGCACGCTGGAAGCGATCGTCGAGATGTTCCCCGTGTTCTCGCGCGTGCGAATGAATCGCCAGTGGGGCGGCATCGTCGATGTTTCGCCGGACGCATGCCCGATCATCAGCAAGACCGACGTGAAGGGCCTCTACTTCAATTGCGGCTGGGGCACGGGCGGTTTCAAGGCGACGCCGGGTTCCGGCTGGGCGTACGCGCACACCATCGCGAAAGACGAGCCGCATCCGCTGAATGCGCCTTTCTCGCTCGACCGCTTCTATACCGGCCATCTGATTGACGAACACGGCGCGGCAGCCGTGGCGCACTGAAGGAGTACTGAACATGTTGCTGATCGAATGCCCCTGGTGCGGGCCGCGCGCCGAAAGCGAATTTTCCTGCGGCGGCGAAGCGGACATTGCGCGCCCGCTGGAAACGGAAAAGCTCACCGACAAGGAATGGGGCGATTACCTCTTCATGCGCAAGAACCCGCGCGGCGTGCATCGCGAGCAATGGATGCATGCGCAAGGCTGCCGTCGCTGGTTCAAGGCGCAGCGTGACACGGTGACCTACGAGATTCAGGGCTACGAGACGTTCGACCGTCCGCTGGCTGTGATGGACAACAAGGAGGGAGCGTCGAAATGAGCCAGAAAGACCGACTCGCCACGGGCGGGCGCATCAATCGCGCCATCGCGCTGACCTTCACGTTCAACGGCAAGACGTATCAGGGCTTTCAGGGCGATACGCTCGCGTCCGCGCTGCTCGCTAACGGGCAGCACTTCGTCGCGCGTAGCTGGAAGTATCACCGGCCGCGCGGCATCGTGACGGCGGGCGTGGAAGAACCGAATGCGGTCGTGCAGCTCGAAAAGGGCGCTTATACGGTGCCGAACGCGCGCGCGACCGAAGTCGAGCTGTATCAGGGTCTCGTCGCGGAGAGCGTGAACGCGAAGCCGAACATCGAGAACGATCGCATGGCGATCAATCAGAAGTTCGCGCGCTTCATTCCGGCGGGCTTCTATTACAAGACGTTCATGTGGCCGCGCAAGCTGTGGCCGAAGTACGAGGAAGTGATTCGCGATGCAGCCGGTCTCGGCAAGGCGCCCGAAGAACGCGACGCGGATCGCTACGACAAGTGCTTCGCGCATTGCGACGTGCTCGTGGTCGGCGGCGGACCGTCGGGTCTCGCTGCGGCGTATGCGGCGGGCTTGTCCGGCGCGCGCGTGATTCTCGTCGACGATCAGCGCGAACTGGGCGGCTCGCTGCTCTCGTGCCGCGCGGAGATCGACGGCAAACCCGCGCTGCACTGGGTCCAGAAGATTGAAGCCGAACTGCGTACGATGCCGGACGTGAAGATACTTTCGCGCAGCACGGCGTTCGGCTATCAGGACCACAACCTCGTGACGGTGACGCAACGCCTGACCGATCACTTGCCGGTGTCGATGCGCAAGGGCACGCGCGAACTGATGTGGAAAGTGCGGGCGAAGCGCGTGATTCTCGCGACGGGCGCGCACGAGCGTCCCATCGTGTTCGGCAACAACGATCTGCCGGGCGTGATGCTGGCGTCCGCGGTATCGACGTATCTGCATCGCTATGCGGTGCTGCCGGGCCGCAACGCCGTGGTGTTCGCCAACAACGACGACGCGTATCAATGCGCGCTCGATCTCAAGGCGGCGGGCGCGCAAGTCACGGTTGTCGATCCGCGTCCTGCCGAGACGAAGGGCGCATTGCCCGCCGCCGCGCGACGCTACGGCGTGCGCGTGATGAACAACGCCGTGGTGACGGCAGCGCACGGCAAGCTGCGCGTTTCGTCGGTGGAAGTGGCTTCGTATGCGAACGGCACGGTCGGCGCGAAGCAAGCGGACCTGCCTTGCGACCTCGTCGCGATGTCGGGCGGATGGAGCCCGGTGCTGCATCTCTTCGCGCAATCCGGCGGCAAGGCGCACTGGCACGATGAGAAGGCATGCTTCGTCCCCGGCAAGGCGATGCAGGCGGAGACGAGCGTCGGCGCATGCGCGGGCGACTTCACGCTGGCACGCGGCATTCGCTTCGGTCTCGAAGCGGGCGCGGAAGCGGCGCGCGCAGCGGGACATATCGTGGCGCGGACGCAGCCGGTGAAGGTCGCGGAGATCGCGGAAGCGCCGATCATGCCGCTGTGGCTCGTCGGCGGACGCGAACTCGCGACGCGCGGACCGAAGCAGTTCGTCGATTTCCAGAACGACGTTTCCGCCGCCGACATCTATCTCGCCGCGCGCGAAGGCTTCGAATCGGTCGAGCACGTCAAGCGTTATACGGCGATGGGCTTCGGCACGGATCAGGGCAAGCTCGGCAACATCAACGGCATGGCGATTCTTGCGCAGGCGCTCGGCAAGACCATTCCGGAGACGGGCACCACGACGTTCCGCCCGAACTACACGCCTGTCACGTTCGGCACCTTCGCGGGCCGCGAACTGGGCGAGTTTCTCGATCCCGTGCGCAAGACCGCCATTCACGAATGGCACGTGCAGAACGGCGCGATGTTCGAGGACGTCGGCAACTGGAAGCGCCCGTGGTACTACCCGAAGGGCGGCGAAGACATGCACGCGGCGGTCGCGCGCGAATCGCTCGCGGTGCGTCAGAGCGTCGGCATTCTCGATGCATCGACGCTCGGCAAGATCGACATTCAAGGCCCCGATGCCGCGAAGCTGCTGAACTGGGTCTACACAAACCCGTGGAGCAAGCTGGAAGTCGGCAAATGCCGCTACGGCCTGATGCTCGATGAGAACGGCATGATCTTCGACGACGGCGTGACCGTGCGCCTCGCCGAACATCACTACATGATGACGACGACCACCGGCGGCGCGGCGCGCGTGCTGACGTGGCTCGAACGCTGGCTGCAAACCGAATGGCCCGACATGCGCGTGCGGCTCGCATCGGTGACGGACCATTGGGCGACGTTTGCCGTGGTCGGACCGAATAGCCGCAAGGTGCTGCGAAAGGTGTGTCAGGACATCGACTTCGCCAACGCCGCGTTCCCGTTCATGAGCTATCGCGATGGCACGGTGGCGGGTGCATCGGCGCGTGTCATGCGCATCAGCTTCTCGGGAGAACTGGCCTACGAAGTGAACGTGCCGGCGAACGTGGGCCGCGCGGTGTGGGAAGCCATCATGGAAGCGGGCGCGGAATTCGACATCACGCCGTACGGCACCGAAACGATGCACGTGCTGCGCGCGGAGAAGGGCTACATCATCGTCGGACAAGATACCGATGGCTCGATGACCCCGTTCGACCTCGGCATGGGCGGCCTCGTCGCGAAGTCGAAAGACTTTATCGGCAAGCGCTCGCTCACGCGCTCGGATACCGCGAAGGCGGGACGCAAGCAGTTCGTCGGCTTGCTCACGGACGATCCTTCGTTCGTGCTGCCGGAGGGATCGCAGATCGTCGCGGGTCCGTTCCAGGGCGATACCGCGCCGATGCTCGGTCACGTGACGTCCAGTTATTACAGCCCTGTTTTGAAGCGTTCGATTGCGTTGGCCGTCGTGAAGGGCGGGCTCGACAAGATCGGCGAAACCGTCACGATTCCGCTTGCGAGCGGCAAGCAGATCAACGCGAAAATCACCAGTTCGGTGTTCTACGACAGCGAAGGAGCACGTCAACATGTGGAATGAAACCAAAGGTTCCTCGACCGTTGTGGATCGCATGACGGTCGGGCAGAGCAGCCTCGGCCCGACGTGGCAGGAGTCGCCGCTCGTGGGCGCGGATGCGTTGATGAAGGCGCATCATGCGGGCGCATCGAAGGCGTTTCGCTTGACGGAGCGTCCGTTCCTGCAACTCGTGAACGTGCGCGGCGATACACGCGATGCCGCGTTCATGCGCGCGGCGGAGAGCGTGATCGGCTGCGCGCCGCCTTCGATGCCGAACACCATCGCGAAGGGCAACGGCTACGACATGCTGTGGCTCGGGCCGGACGAATGGCTCGTGCTGTCGGAAGCGCAGCACGATGCATCGCGCGCGGCACCGCTCGAAGCGCGACTGCGCGACGCCATCGCGGGCGTGTTCGCATCGGCGGTGGATATCGGCAGCGGTTATACGGTGCTCGATATCGACGGTCCACGCACGCGCGATGTGCTTTCGCGCGGCTGTCCGCTGGATCTGCATCCGAAGGTCTTCGGCGCGGGACAGTGCGCGCAGAGCCACTACTTCAAGGCGTCGATCACGCTGGTGCCGCTGGGCGGCGATCGCTTCGAAATCATCGTGCGTCGCAGCTTCGCGGATTACTTCGTGAAGATCATGCTCGATGCGGCCGAGCCGTTACTCGCATGAAGCCGTACGAGCCGTTGCATGCGGGCGGACAAGGATGGCGCGTCATCGTCGATGAACTCGTCGTGATGACGCGCGTCGGGCTTTACGAGCACGAGCATCGCGCGCCGCAGGCTTCATCCATCGATGCGAGCTTGCGGTATCGCGGCATGCCTCGCGAAGACGAGCTGATCGATTACGAGGCGTGGTGCAATCGCGTGACGGCGTATCTGCAAGAGAAGACGCATACGCGCTTGCTCGAAACGCTTGCGGTGGAGATTGCGGCGTTATCGTTCGATGCATGGCCGGCGCTCGATGCGCTTACGCTCGCGCTCTCCAAGCCGAAGATTCGCGAGGGCACGCGAAGGCTCGCGCTGGAACTCGACTGGCGGCGCGCGGATTACGATGCGTGGCGAGTGCAGCAGACGCTTGCTGTGTCGAGCGCATGAACGCATCGCGCGATGCGGCGGCGCGGCTTTCTGAACGCGCTTGCAAAGAGCATGATGCGCAGGCGGCGCTGGCGTTGCTTGATCGGAGTATCGCGTTGGGGCATCGGCGGATTGCGCTGATTCGGTATTTGCACGCGCAGTATCTCGGTGCGGCGCTGGAGGGGCGGCATCATGTTTATGTTAAGGAGATTGCGTCGAAGTTGAGTGGGGAGGCGTTGGCGGGGGTGGTGAAGGCGGCGCGGGGGAGGTTGGGGGGTGAGGGGTTGAGTTGTCTCCGTGTGGGCGGAGGAAGCAACACTTCACGCACAGCTTGCTTGGTCGCCCGGGGCCTATCTCCGCGTACGCGGAGGAACCTAAGGTCGCGAGTGGAACCGCCGGCTCACGAACGGCCTATCTCCGCATACGCGGGCGAACTGCGGGCCGATACGTAGCATCCGTTCGACAGCAGGGCCTATCTGCGCATACGCGGAGGAACCTGAGTCCAGGATTGTGATTCCTGTCGTCGTGGGCCTATCTCCGCATACGCGGAGGAACCGCGATTTCACGCGCGCGAGCTGCGCTTTCGAGGGGCCTATCTCCGCATACGCGGAGGAACCACGCGATCAAGATGACCGACGTAGCGCGCCGGGGGCCTATCTCCGCGTACGCGGAGGAACCGTCAAAATTCTGCTGATGTTCTGATTCCTGATGGGCCTATCTCCGCGTACGCGGAGGAACCGAACGCGCGATGACAGGCAGCATCGACCGCCCGGGCCTATCTCCGCGCACGCGGAGGAACCGAGATGGACGAGTTGAATACCGAGATGGACGAGGGCCTATCCCCGCGTACGCGGAGGAACCTTCCTCGGCAGCCTGCTGAAAAGCCCAGTCCACGGCCTATCTCCGCGTACGCGGAGGAACCCCGCTATACAGCCCCGTACCAGCCGCCTGCTCGGGCCTATCTCCGCGTACGCGGAGGAACCGCAAGAATCTCCGCGACCTTGATCTGAACTTCGGGCCTATCTCCGCGTACGCGGAGGAACCGTGTATCGCCCGGGCGATAAGGGCGGCGACATGGGCCTATTTCCGCGTACGCGGAGGAACCCGTCGCACGCGGTACGGGAAACAGGCCGAGTGAGGCCAATCTCCGCGTACGCGGAGGAACCCGCTTCAGCTTTATCGAGGGCGGCGCAGAAGAAGGCCTATCTCCGCGTACGCGGAGGAACCGGTCGATCCAATCCTGTTTCGAGAGCTTTTCGGGGCCTATCTCCGCGTACGCGGAGGAACCTACGGCGCGAGCGATGCGGCCGGGCGGTACCAGCGCCTATCTCCGCGTACGCGGAGGAACCTCCAACATCTTCAGATGAACCGGTGGTGTCTTGGGCCTATCTCCGCGTACGGAGGAACCCGCGTGATCACGGACTACGTGGACGACAACGCGGGCCTATCTCCGAGTACGCGGAGGAACCGACCGCTTCCAGAACGACAGGAAGTGCCGCGCGGGCCTATCTCCGCGTACGCGGAGGAACCGAGTTCGACGGTGCGCGCGGCGAGCTCTTTCTGGGCCTATCTCCGCGTACGCGGAGGAACCTGCAACATGGCCAGGCGCAGCGTGTCGACGATGGGCCTATCTCCGCATACGCGGAGGAACCTCTTCAAGATGGTGCTGGACCACTCGGTACAAGGCCTATTTCCGCGTACGCGGAGGAACCGCAGGCGGTTACGTGTGGCTGATGACGCAAACGGGCCTATCTCCGCGTACGCGGAGGAACCTGCGCGAAGATCCGCCCGCCGGGCGCGACCTTGGGCCTATCTCCGCGTACGCGGGGGAACCTGAGCAAGCTGTCGGGGAGCGATCATGAATGACGGCCTATCTCCGCGTACGCGGAGGAATCCCCGCGCTCACCCAGTTTGCGGGAGATTTGATGGGCCTATCTCCGCGTACGCGGAGGAGCCGCCGGCGAAATCGCCGGATACATGGCGGGATCGGGCCTATCTCCGCGTACGCGGAGGAACCCGACCGAAAGATCCACGAACCACGATTCGGGAAGGCCTATCTCCGCGTACGCGGAGCAACCGGCGTGACGTTCATTCCCGGTACCGCACAGGTGGGCCTATCTCCGCGTACGCGGAGGAACCGCTACCACCTAACTTTATGATGTTAAAGAACAACCCGCATATCCGATGTCTCGGATTCGCTTTTCTGCACGCGAGTATGGTGAGTCGAGAATCGGCTGTCAAATGCGGTCTTTGAGCGCCGTTTGCGTGTGCGGCGGACGGCCTCGCCCGTCCAAATGCAGCTATCGAAGCAATGGAGCAATGAGGCAACGGCCAACATCGCTGCTTCCTTGCATCGATAAACTTTGACACGTAAACAAGGCTTGTCCGCCCGTAGTCGATGCTAGTCTAAGCATTCCGAACAAATCGCCGTAAGGAATAAAACGCACGACGAGGACCACAGCAGGCAATCATGGAACCGCAAGCGCATCCGCTAGAGCCGTGGGGAAAACTGAGCCGCGACGCCGCCGACTGCATCGGCGAACGCAGCATGCACCCGCTGTACGACCACATGTTGGACGTCGCCGCCTGCTTCCTAGCCGCGCTCAAGGAAGGCACGCGTTTGCGCAACGCCTTCGACACCGTGGCGGGTCGAATCTTGAGCGAGCAGGACATCGAGCGGCTCGCGGTCTTCGCGTGCCTCCATGATCTCGGCAAGGCGAACAGCGGCTTCCAGGCAAAGCGTTGGAAAGGCAACGCGCCGGCTGGCTGGCCGTCGCCCGCGGGTCATGGCGTCGAAGCATTCTTGCTGTTTCGCGACGAAGACCTCGCTTCGTGCTTGCCGCTCGACTCCATCAAAAGATGGAGCCCTGACGCGGAGTCGTTGCTGCTGGCGAGCCTTTCGCATCACGGCCGTCCATTGCCGGTTCCGCACGGTCAAGACCCAATCATCTGGAAGCCGGTGCAAGACCGCGCAGGCTCCGTTATCTACAGTCCAAAAGAAGCCATACGAAACATCGGCGAGCAGTTGCAGCGCGACTTCTCCCGCGCGTTCGAGCCCGATGGCGAGCCGTTGCCATCGACTCCGGCGTTCGTTCATCTTTTCGCGGGCGTCATCCAGTTCGCGGATTGGCTCGGATCACATCCCGGCTTTTTTCCCTACAGCGATCCGGGCACACGTCGGACGCGAGCGGAGGCCGAAGAACGCGCGACACGTGCTATATCCACAATCGGCCTCGATGCGTGCGCCGCGCGCATCGAGCTCCTGCAACGCCCTATCTCGTTCCAGTCCGCATTCGAAGGCAAAGCGCCGAGGCCCGTGCAAGCCGCGCTCGGCGACAGCGACCTCGGACCGTTGCTCATACTCGAATCGGAGACGGGTAGCGGCAAGACGGAAGCCGCGCTATGGCGTTTCGTCCGGCTCTTGGCCGAGCATAAGGTCGATTCGCTGTATTTCGCGCTGCCGACGCGCGTCGCCGCAGCACAGGTATACGAGCGCGTGCTGAAGTTCGTGCGTAGTCTCTGGCCGCTCGACGCGCCCGTTGTCGTTCGCGCGCTTCCGGGCTATGAAAGCGCCGACGGCAGCGACAAGATCGCGCTGCCGGATTTCATGGTGCAATGGTCCGATCACCCCGGCGACGCGAGAGCCGCGACGCGCTGGGCGGCGGAATCGCCGAAGCGTTTTCTGGCGGCGACGATCGCGGTCGGCACCATCGACCAGGTTCTGCTTGCCGGGCTCATGGTTCGTCACGCGCACATGCGTCATGCCTCGCTGAGCCGCTCGTTGCTGGTCGTCGACGAGGTGCATGCGTCGGACATCTATATGTCGCAACTGCTGGAGCAGGTGTTGACCGCGCACGTTGGCACGGGCGGCCATGCATTGTTGTTGTCGGCGACTCTCGGTTCCAGGCAGCGCACGCGCTTTCAGCAGATCGCGCAGCGGTCGGCGGCGGCGCTCGCTTTGCCGAGCGTGGAGCAAGCCTGCGCGTTGCCTTATCCCGCGCTGACTGACGGCGCGAACATCCGTAGCTTGACGGCCAGTGGCGCGTCCAAGACCGTCCACTGGTCCACGCTCGACGCAATGGATGACCACGAGCGCATCGCGCGTTTGGCGATCGACGCAGCAAGCCGTGGCGCACGCGTGCTGATCGTTCGTAACACGGTGCCATCGGCCGTCGCGACGCAGCAAGCCGTCGAGCGTCTCATCGACGGTTTGAGCGATCGAGGCATACTGTTCGAGGTGAACGGCGTCGTCACGCTGCATCACGGTCACTTCAGCCGCCAGGACCGTCCGCTGCTCGATGCAGCGGCGGAATCGCGCCTCGGCAAGACGCGGTCGGCGCTGAAGGGCTGCATCGTGGTCGGCACGCAGACGCTCGAGCAGAGCCTCGATATCGACGCCGATCTGCTCATCACGGACATCTGCCCGATGGATGTGCTGCTGCAACGCATCGGCCGTCTGCATCGGCATGAGCGAGACGCACACGAGCGGCCCGAGGGCTTTCGGCACGCATATGCGTGGGTCCTGACGCCAGCCGGTAATCGGTTAAAAGCCTATATAGACGAGCCCTGCAATGGACTCGGGCGATCGAAGAACGGGGGCGGCGTGTACCGCGATCTGCGCATGATCGAAGCCACCCGACGACTCATCGAAGAAGCCCCATGCCGCGTGATTCCGCGCGATAACCGTCTTCTGGTCGAACGCGCGACGCACCCCGACTGTTTGCTAGCGATCCAAAGCGAACTCGGACCCGCGTGGGAAAAGCTCGGCCAAGAGCTCGAAAGTGGGCAGGAGAGCGAGCGGTCTCTTGCCCGCAGGCAGGCGCTGGACTACAAGGCGCCATTTCCCGACCGCCTGTTTCCGCCCGACGAGCGACGCTTGGCGACACGTCTTGGCATGGAAGACCGCCTGGTCGAATTCGATCCACCCGTGCCCGGTCCGTTCGGCGTCGATGTGCAGCGTATCGCGCTGCGTCACCACATGCTGCACGGCGACGTCGATCTAGACGCGAAACCTTGCAGCATCGAGCTCGTTGAGCACGGCTTCGAATTCTCGCTTGGCACGAACGTATTCCGCTACGGCCGCTACGGCGTCAAGCGTGTGAAACCATAGCGCAAGGACGATGACTGACATCACCCTCCACCATCGCTTGCTGGATGACCGCCTGTTGCGTTATCGCGATGCTTCGGGTCACGCGCAGGATGCCACGCTGCCCGAACTGTTCGTCGCGATGACGGCCGATACCGTGCGCGACTTCCCTGCGCTTCGGCCGCATCAACGGCATCCGTGGCATGCCTTCCTGACGCAACTCGCGGCGATTGCCTTGCATGCAGCCGGGCGGTCGGAGCCGTTCGAGACCGCGGGCGAATGGCGGGCGGCGCTTCTCGCTCTGACGCCGGAGGATCCCGATGGCGCGTCGTTCTCGCTCGTTGCGCCTGACGACCGTCCCGCCTTCTTGCAAGCGCCGTGCGCGCCAGGGGAATCGCACACGTGGAAGAAAGCGCCGCTTGTGACTCCCGACGCATTGGACATGCTGGTGACTTCGCGCAATCACGACGTGAAAGCCGCGCGCATGACGAACGCGCAGCCCGAGGACTGGGTGTACGCGCTCGTGAGTTTGCAGACGCAAGAGGGCGTCATGGGCGCCGGCAACTACGGCATCTCACGCATGAACGGCGGTCTGTCCAGCCGGCCGGCTTTCGGAGCCGTTCCGCAAGGACTCTGGGGCAAACGGTGGCAGCGAGACACGCGGCGGCTGCTTCAGCATCGTCAGGAGATTGTGGACAAGATGGGGCTCAAGGGGACCAACGGACTTGCGCTGATCTGGACGAAGCCCTGGGACGGCGTTAGCAGTCTTTCGTTCAGCGAACTCGATCCGTTTTACATCGAAGTGTGCCGCCGCGTGCGTTTGGACTTGGCGAATGGAAAGCTGCTCGCGCTTACGACGAGTAGCAAGACCACGCGCATCGCCGCCAAAGATCGTCTGGGCGCAACTGGGGATGCGTGGACGCCCGTCGCCGTCGCGGGTGGAGAAGCGTTGTCGATCACGGCTAGGGGCTTCGATTACAAGCTGATGAGCAAGCTCGCGTTCAAAGGCGACTATGCCGAGACGATCACTCGCAAGATCACGCGCGATGACGGCGAGAAGGGCATCGTGCTGCTTGCGCAAGCTGTCGCGCGCGGGCAGGGAAAGACGGAGGGCTATCACGAACGACGCATGCCCATATCCCGGAGTATGCGCGAGGCGTTCCTGAACGGCCGCATCGATGAACTCGCCGAGGCGGCCGACAGGCGTATCAGCGTTATCGGCGATATGCGCACGGTGCTTTGGAGCGCGCTGTGCGCTCTGTTTGCCAACGGCGAAGAGAACGTTCGCGACGAGCTGAAAGAGAAGGCGAGCCGCTTCGCGAAGTCATTCGAGCAGGCCGAAGACCGTCGTTTCTTCAACGACCTGATCGTGGAAATAGATGGCAACACGTCTGAAGAACGGCAACTCGCGCACGAGCAATGGCTCGCTGAACTCGCGGACCGCGCGGAACAGGTGCTGACTCGAGCGTTCGTCGCGGGGCCACGCGCGAGTACGCGGCGGTATCGTGCGCAGAGTGCGGCGCTCTCGCGGTTTCGCGTCGGTATTCATTCAAAGAAGAAGGAGGAACTGCAGACCATGGCGCGTGTGTTGAAGCAACGTTCGCAAGCGCGCAAGGCGGCTATGGAATCGGATATGCAAGGACGTGCGATATGAAGTCGACAGAACCATCGGCCGGAGCACCGGAACAGTCTGCGGGGCAAGCTGCTGTACAGACTGCGACGCCCAGCCTGAGCTACCAAATAGAAGCCATCGCTGCATTTCTGAAAGACGCCGGCGAGGGCGTGAAGGCATCGAAGAACGACCGCGTGGCGCTCGCGCGTCTCGACCCGGAAGCCGAGGAACTCACCACCGCGCAAACCGCCGCGCTCACTCACGCCGCAGAGCGCGCGAAGCTGGACACCATTCACTGGAGCCTCGACCGATGGCGTCGATGGGCGTTCATCGCATACGGCATCGCGCTTGCCGGGCACGATCGAGGCGCGGAGAACGGCGGCCTCGGCGCCAATTTTGGCCGACAACTCGCGACGGCCGGTGTGTCGGAGGCGCGCGTGACGCGGCTGCTCGACGCGCGCGGAACGGTGTTCTTCCAGTTGCTGCGCCGCGTCCTTCGGTTGTTGGCGAGCAAAAGCGTGAAACCGAACTGGGTACAACTCGCGAGGCTCGTCCTGAACGAAGGCGCGCGCGATGACAAGGGACGGCGTATCGCTGAGAAGACGCGCCTCGATATCGCGCATGCGTTCTTCGCTGCAAAACCGAGCGAGTCGCGGGACGATTGAAGACGAGAAGGCTGGCAACCACGTTCGACAAGTTTAGGACAAGGAAATGACGTATCCGCGCTTTATTCAGATTCACACGCTGCACAGCTATTCCGCCGCCTTGCTCAACCGCGACGATTCCGGCATGGCCAAGCGGCTGCCTATGGGCGATGCCATTCGCACGCGCATTTCATCGCAATGTCTGAAAAGGCACTGGCGTGTGGCGGAAGACCGTCATGCGCTTTCGACGCTCGGCGTTCCGATGGCCGTCCGTTCGCGGGAAACGCTCGCGGTGGTCCGCGACGAGTTGGTCAAGAACGGCGTCTCGGAAGCCTTGGCTCAGACAGCCGTCGAAGCGTTGCGCTTCGGCGGTCTTCTGGACAAGGCCGGCAAAGTCCGCAAAGGAGACGAAGCGGTCAAGACCGGTCAGGCGGTGCTGCTTGGCACGGCGGAGATCAAGTACCTGGTCGAACGTTGCACGGCCCTTGCTCGCGAGCATCAGGATGAAGACGGCCTCAAGGCGGCAGTCGCGGCTTTTCTGAAGAACGAGTCCGCCAATATCGTCGCGCTCAAGCACGGCAGCGGTCTCGAATCGGCGTTGTTCGGACGCATGGTGACGTCCGACGTGCTCGCTCAGCGCGATGCCGCTGTGTACGTCGCGCATGCGTTCACGGTCCACGAGGCGCAGGTGGAGAACGACTACTTCACCGTTGTCGACGACCTTCTTCGCGAAGCGGGCGAGCAAGGTTCCGCGGGCATTTTCGATACCGAACTGGCATCGGGCCTTTACTACGGTTACGTCGTCGTCGATGTTCCGCAACTGGTGGCGAATCTGGAAGGCATCGCCGCGAGCGAGTGCTTCAATGCATCGCCGGACCGGCGCGAACTTGCCGCACAGGTCGTGCATCACCTGTTGCATCTGATCGCTACCGTCAGCCCCGGCGCGAAACGCGGATCGACCGCTCCGTTCGGCTATGCGAATCTCATGCTGGTCGAGACGGGAGATTGGCAGCCGCGCAGCCTGAGCGCGGCCTTCGAAACCGCGTTGCCGCTGAAGGGCCATGACATACGCGACGCCGCTGTCGATCGCATCGCGCAAGAGTTGAAGAAGCACGATGCCGCATACGGCGCGCTCGACCGAGGCTTTGTCGCTCTCAATCCCGCCGATATCCCGAACGCCAAGCACTATTCGCTGGATAAGCTCGCGAATTGGGTGCAGACGCGCATCGTCAGGGGCGCGTGAGATGCGGCGTCACATGTTGATGCGCCTGCGTGCGCCGCTCGTCGCGTTCGGAGGCGAGGCGATCGACAGATACGGCGTGATCCGCGATTTCCCGGCGCTATCGATGATTACCGGGCTGATTGCGAACGCGCTCGGCTGGGATCGCGGCGAATGCGAGAAGCATGATCGCCTTCAGACGCGTCTCGTGATGGGAACGCGGCTGGACAATTTTGGCGAGCGGCTCTGCGACTTTCAGACGGCGCAGATCTCGAGGAAAGATAGCGGCTGGACGTGGCGAGGCATTCCCGAGTCGCGCGATGGCGGCGAGGATACGTACAAGAGCCCGCACCTGCGATACCGCGATTATCACGCCGGCCTCGACGCGCTGGTCGCATTGCGGCTCGAACCCGCCGACGAGTCGCCCACGCTCGCCGACATTGCCCGCGCGCTCGACCGGCCGCAGCGTCCGCTTTTTATCGGACGCAAACCATGCTTGCCGTCCACGCGCGTGTTCGCCGGTTTCATCGACGCCGAGCATGTGCTCGATGCGTTGCTGCGCGCGCCCTTGCCTCCAAGCGCGCCCGATGAGGCCTTCCGCATGCAATGGCCGAAAGACGAAGGCGCGGTGCCCCAAGCAAAGACAGAGGCGCTCGACGTCTGCGACGAGCGCAACTGGACGAGCGGCGTGCATGGCGGATGGCGTCCCGTTCTGGAAATGAGCGCGAAGCGGGCATCGTTCGTCAAACATCCATCGATATCGCCGGAATTCTCGTATGACCGCGCTTAATCTCATTCACTGTCAGCCTGATCCGCAGAAGTTCGGGCTGTGGGCATCGCGGCATGGCGTGCTGCCGTCCGGCGGCGATCTCGGCTACGCATTGCATGCGGCGCTGCACGCAGTCTTCGGTCCGCTCGCGCCCAAGCCTTTCTATTACCGTGACGCTCGCGCCGGGCTGATCGCCTATTCCCCGCACTCGCCCCAAGCGTTGCGCGAGGCGAGCGCGCTCTGCGCCGCGCCCGAACTGGCGGATGCACTCGGCCTCGATGCAGGCCCGCGTAGCGCGGGCCTGAACATCCGCGCTTTTCCGACGCAATGGCAGGCAGGGCGCGTGCTGGGCTTCGAAGTGCGCGTGCGGCCCACGCGACGCCGCGAGCGCGCCGACGAGAAAAGAGTCCGCGAACGCGATGCGTTCCTGGTCGCGTGCTCGCAAAGACCCGAAGACGACGATCTGCGACGCGAGGCCGTCTACGCTGAATGGCTGAACGAACAGTTCCGATCGACCGGAGCGGCCAGTCTGGTCGAAGCTCGTATGACGCGGTTCCAGCTCACGCCGGTGCTTCGTCGCACGCAAGCCGTTGCCGGCGACGGCACGCCTCGGCAGTCACGTTCCATCGACGGCCCGGATGCGGTGTTCACCGGACACTTGCGCGTCGACGAGGCGGATGCCTTCGCTCGGCTGCTTGCGCGCGGCGTCGGACGACATCGCGCGTTCGGGTTCGGCATGCTGGTGCTGAAGCCGGCGTCAATCGACGGTTGATCGCGCAGGCGCGACATGCTGAAGGGGCGGCTCCCGCTCGACACGTCGCGCGTGCCGCATGGGGATCGTCATGGGCTGCTGTGGCTGGAGCGCGGCGAACTCAGCGTCATCGACGGATGCCTGCATTTCACGAGCGGGCAATACGTCGACCAGATTCCGCATCAGTCGGTATCCATGATTTTGCTCGGCCCCGGCGGTAGCGTGACGCACGACGCGCTGCGTTCGCTCGCGCGCCACGGCACCCTGCTTGCCGCAGTCGGCGCGAGCGGGGTGCGCAGTTACACCGCGTTGCCGCTCATGCCGGACCGCTCGGATGTCGCGCGGCGGCAAGCCGAGCTGTGGGGCAGCGCGCGCCGACGGCTGGCCGTTGCGCGGCACATGTATGCGATGCGGTTGGGCGAGGTGTTGCCGCATCGCGATCTGGATACGCTGCGCGGCATCGAAGGTGCACGCGTGAAGACGATCTATCGGTTGCGCGCGCAGCAATTCGGCATCGACTGGAACGGGCGGCACTACGACCGCGCGAATCCCGATGCCGCCGATCTCGCCAATCAGGCCATCAATCACGCGGCGACGGCTGTGCAAGCGGCGGCGGCCATCGCCGTGCAGGCGCTTGCGGCTGTGCCTCAGTTGGGGTTTATCCACGAGGATTCGGGTCAGGCATTCGCCCTGGATATCGCTGATGTTTTCCGCGATGACGTGACGCTCTCGATAGCCTTCGCCGCGGTCAAGCAGGCTGAGCGTGGCGCGGAGACCATCGACCGGCTCGTGCGACGAGAGGCGGCGCGCGTCTTTCGCAAGCAGCAGGTGATTCCCGCGATGATCGATCGTATCAAGCAGGTGCTGCGGGTCGACGAGAAGCTGGAGGAGGCGGATGGCGCTGGTCGTAGTGGTGACGCGTGACGTGGCGGAACGCTTTCGGGGGTATCTGGCCTCGGTGATGCTCGAGGTGTCGGCTGGCGTGTACGTCGCGCCGCGGATGAACAAAGGCGTGCGCGAGCGGACGTGGTCCGTGCTCGCCGAGTGGCACGGCGCCGAGCCGAGGGGCAGCGTCGTGATGGTTTGGAGGGAGCTCGATGCGGTCGGCGGAACCGGGATCGCGCAGTTGGGATCGCCTGCGAGGCAGCTCGTGGATGTGGATGGGATGTGTTTGGTTAGGCGGGAAGCGCGGTAGGCGAGCCGTCATCGTTCTCTGAAAATTTGGATTTGTCGATGGATGGGGGCGGGGGTTTTGTCTTTCCGATCATCGAGTTATGTGGGAGAGGTTCCTCCGCGTACGCGGAGATAGGCCCCATCAGTCACTTCGAGCGGGGACCAGACCAGCGGTTCCTCCGCGTACGCGGAGATAGGCCCCGCGGCGTGAGCCCGTAGCGTTGTTTCATCGAGGTTCCTCCGCGTACGCGGAGATAGGCCCTTCGACGCCGAGATCGGTCGAAAGATCGCGCGGGTTCCTCCGCGTACGCGGAGATAGGCCATACGCATCGAGAATCGCCTCACTAGTTCCTCTGTTGGTCGCGCTTCCCCCGTCCCACGGCCGGCGCAGGCAGACGCTGACCGACTGCAACTCTCGTCCCTGCCGTTCTGCCCGCACGCGATTCCTTCATGGGAACGAGAGAGCATCTCCCATGCTTCCTACACCGCCCCCACAATTTTTGACGCGCGATGGCCGGCCCATGAACGCTTCAAGCCGATATTCTGCGTTCCTAATGAAACGAAGTTAGCAGAGAAGCACATCATGGCTTGTCGGTTATCGGTTGGCTTTGTTGACGTCACCTTGTATTCCCGCAACGAATCGATCAGATCGGGAGACTTCGAGGCGCGCCGAGCGATCGAATCAGCAGAAACACTTCACCTGTCGGTGGACGGGTCGGACACCTTGCGCAGGTTCCTGGGCAGGCATACGAGCGGCGGATACTTGTCGCCAGACACCCATGCTTCGGACGTCTTGCGTTGGCTGAAGGGCGGGGTGGCAAGTGGCAACATCGTGGCCGTCTCGTCCGCACGCGAGTCGCGACAAGCAGGCTCGGGTCGTCGAGAAGAGCAACCACCGCGTCCCTCTTATGCGACGGTAACGCCGTCGCAGCTTTATCGCAAAGCTGCGCCAGAAAGACCGGACAGCGCGCTCGGGCGCGTCGCCCGATCATGGCAAAGGCTTCCGGCTGAAGACGGACCTGCGATTTTCCGGTCAATGCCGGGTGACCTGCTGCCAGACGGGCGCATCGCTACGCCGCTGACAGAAGGCGGCTCGCTCTTCGCTGGAATCATGATGACGGTCGCAGGGGCGGCCACCGGCGATCTCGGATCGGATGACGCCCGTTCGCAAGCGACGACCTTCGGCGATGACAGCACACCGCTCGGCGAAGCATCGCCATTCGAGTATTCTGAGGATTCTTCGCTCGGCAATGTGCTTGATCTAACAGCGAGAGGCGTGAGCGAGGCCGATGAGGCAGACTGCTTCGGCGAGTATCAGACGAATCTGACGATGTGCGAGGCTGCTCGCGCCACCTTCCAAGACCTGCGCACGCTTGCGCTCTGCAAAGAGCGTGCGTTCGAAAGGTTTCAAGCCTGTCGAGGATATTGATGACTAAACGTCTTTACGCAACGGTCGTGTTCTATGACGAAGACACCCAGCAACTTCGACTATGCGGCACATTCCGCGATCGCGTGCAGTCGGCCATCGACCGCGCCGGTTTTGTATTCAATATTCCCACTGACAGAGAAGATTTCAGCACGGAACCTGTGACGGATGAACACGCACGTCAGATCGGTTACATGGCCATTCTTAGTCAAGCACAGAACCATCCCGAACTGCGAGCGCGCCTGCGTCTCACTCTCAAGGAGCCGATGCATTGGGATGCTGGGCCTGAAAAAGATCAAGACGGCGGAAACTGAGTACGGTTTGTCGCTTCAACAATTGGGCTTATAGGGACAGCCGCTGGCGATGAAAGCACTCGGCGTCGCATGGCCAACCTTCTGGCGTTAGGTCAGCCCGAACTGAAACAACACATGAGCGCCACGCAACGAAGTTTGGATGACGAAGGACCATGATGTCCCAACTACCACGCGCTACCATCGTTTTCTATAACGTCAACCGCCATCAACTGCAGCTATGCACCGTGCCCCAGACTGAAGTGCAGAGTGTGATCGACCGACGATTATCGCGTGGGCTCTCCATGAACCTGCCGCTCAGTGCGGATGACGAGGATACATTGCCCATTACCGATGATGTCTTGAGGCAGATCGGGGGCGTAGCGGTGCTGAGTCAAGGCATCGCAAATCCCGAACTCCGAGCCAGGTTCCAGTTCGATACGCCAGGCACGATGGAATGGGGCGAAGTTGATGCAGGGCGGCCGAAACCGAAGGACGACTGTGGGTGCTGGTTGTCGGCTGGCGTGTACGTGACGCTGCAAATCAGCAGAGGTGTGGGCGAGCGGACGTGGTCGGTGCTCGCCGAGTGGCACGGCACGGAGGCGAGGGCCAGCGTCGTGACGGTTTGGCCGGAGGTCGATGCGGGCGGGGAATTGGGATCGCGCAGTTGGGATCGTCAGCGGGGAACCTCGTAGACGTGGTTTGGGTGCATCTGGTGAGGCGGGGAGCGCTGTAGGCGACCTGATATTCGTTCTTTGAAAATGTGGATTCTTCGGTGGGTGGAGTTGGGCGTTCTGCGTTTCCAATCAACGAGTTATGTGGGAGAGGTTCCTCCGCGCACGCGGAGATAGGCCCAAGCGGCTTGTGCTCATGCGTCCCTCGCGTCGGGTTCCTCCGCGCACGCGGAGATAGGCCCACAAGATCGCGTGTGCAGTGGTCGAGCAGGTTGGTTCCTCCGCGCACGCGGAGATAGGCCCCGATGCCTGAGAGCGTGCGCGACCGCTGCACGGTTCCTCCGCGCACGCGGAGATAGGCCCGCCGCTGAAGTCGAGCGGCTTCAAGCGCAAGCGGTTCCTCCGCGCACGCGAAGATAGGCCCGCGCGGATGCTCGGGGTGATGGTGGCCGCCGCGGTTCCTCCGCGCACGCGGAGATAGGCCGTGGGGCTGGCTGTTTCCCGGATATAGCGAGGGGGTTCCTCCGCGCACGCGGAGGTAGGCCCCACTCGCTCGGCGCGCTCATGCCGTCGCGCAAGGTTTCTCCGCGCACGCGGAGATAGGCCCTCGTCCAGCAACATGGCCTTGCGTCGCTGCACGGTTTCTCCGCGTACGCGGAGATAGGCCCAAGCAACACCTGAAAACGGCCGCTGTGATTCTGGTTTCTCCGCGTACGCGGAGATAGGCCCGTGCGTGACTTTGCATTCGGAGACAGGAATGAGTTTCCTCCGCATACACGGAGATAGGCCGCATCGCCTGCTGCGCCGTCGAGCGACGCGCCCGGTTCCTCCACTCACGCGGAGATAGGCCCATCGAGCCGATCATGCCGCCGCCGCTGTTGCCGCTTTCTCCGCACACGCGGAGATAACCCCCCAATCCGGCCAACTGCGCGGCGGTGACAATTCAGGTTCCTCCGCGTACACGCAGCCCACGCCCCCCCATGACGCCCCCATTCCACCCCCATGACGCATTCCTTCTATGTCGCGGCTTTATGTCGGCGTCTACTGAAAAGACCTGCAACGAACCCAAGCGGTCACACACCGCATCGAGAGGAACCACAATGTCCACCGCCACACAGCCCCGCGCGAGCGCCGCGGCGCGGCTCGAACGCCTGCCGTTCTCGAGCTATCACCGCACCATCTTCATCATCATCGCGGTGGCTTTCTTCTTCGATTCCGTCGACCTTGGCACCATGACCTTCGTGCTCGGCTCGATCAAAACCGAGTTCGGCCTGTCGACGGCGACGGCGGGCCTCGTCGCGAGCGCGAGTTTCTTCGGCATGGTGCTGGGTGCGGCCGTCGCGGGCCTGCTTGCCGATCGCTTCGGCCGACGTCCCGTGTTCCAGTGGAGCATGGTGCTCTGGGGCGTCGCGTCGTATCTCTGTTCGGCGGCGCATTCCGTCGAATCGCTGATCTTCTATCGCGTGCTGCTTGGCATCGGCATGGGAATGGAATTCCCGATCGCGCAGACGCTGTTGTCCGAGTTCGTGCCGACCGCATCGCGCGGCAGAGTCATTGCCCTGATGGATGGCTTTTGGCCGCTCGGGTTCATCGCATCCGGCGTGGTGTCGTACTTCGTGTTGCCGCAGTTGGGCTGGCGTACCGAGTTCGCGTTGCTCGCCATTCCCGCTGTGTTCGTGCTGATCGTGCGGCGCGTGGTGCCCGAGTCGCCGCGTTGGCTCGAACATCGCGGACGCACGGCGGACGCTGACAGCGTGCTCGCGAACGTCGAAGCGAAGGTGATGAAGGCGACCGGCTTGCACCAGCTGCCGGCGCCCTCGATGCTTGCCGAGCCGCCGGTCGCGAAAGGCGTCGGCGCATTTCGTGAAATTTGGAGCGCGGCGTACAGGCGTCGGACGATCATGGTGTGGATGCTATGGTTCTTCGCGCTGCTCGGCTTCTATGGGCTGACGTCATGGCTCGGCGCGCTGATGCAGCAAGCGGGCTTCGCGGTGACGAAGTCTGTGCTCTATACGGTGCTAATTTCGCTCGGCGGCGTGCCGGGTTTCTTGTGCGCGGCATGGCTCGTCGAGCGATGGGGACGCAAGCCGACGTGCATCGCATCGCTCGTCGGCAGTGGCGTGATGGCTTATCTGTATGGGCAGACCGCGCTGCACGCCGAGACGCCGACCTTGCTGATCTGCGCCGGACTCGCGATGCAGTTCTTCCTCTTCGCGATGTGGGCCGCGCTCTACACCTACACGCCTGAGCTATACGGAACAGGCGCGCGTGCCACCGGATCGGGCTTCGCGTCGGCGATCGGGCGCGTGGGGTCGTTGATCGGGCCTTATGTCGTGGGCGTCGTGTTGCCGGTGTTCGGGCAGGGCGGCGTGTTCACGCTCGGAGCGCTGTGCTTCGTGGTGGCGGCCTCGGCGGTTTGGGTGTTGGGCGTGGAGACGCGAGGCGTGGCGCTGGAAAAGCTCGTCTCAGAAGCCGAGCACGATGAAGGCGCGAAGGTCTGGGCCTCGGCGGAGAACTGACCCCCTGTCGCTCCCAACCAAACCCACGTCGCATTCGACGCAAGTGATTTTCGCGGCCGAGCGTACTCTTCCCGCACGGCCGCGAGCATCGCAAAGAACGAGCTCGCGCCCGCCGTCCACGAATCCAAGGAGACGAGTCACATGAGCACGAATCGCGGCGTCGTATATCTCGGTCAGGGCAAGGTCGAAGTCCAGTCCATCGACTATCCGAGAATGGTCGATCCGCGTGGCCGCGACATCGGCCACGGCGTCATTCTCAAAGTCGTCAGCACCAATATCTGCGGGTCGGACCAGCACATGGTCCGCGGCCGCACCACCGCGCCCATCGGTCTCGTGCTGGGGCACGAGATCACAGGCGAAGTCATCGAGATCGGCCGCGACGTCGAAACGCTCGCCATCGGCGATCTCGTGTCCGTGCCGTTCAACGTCGCGTGCGGACGCTGTCCCACCTGCAAGGCGCAGCACACGGGCGTGTGCCTCAACGTGAATCCATCGCGGGCGGGCGGGGCGTACGGCTATGTCGACATGGGCGGCTGGATCGGCGGACAAGCCGAGTACGTGATGGTCCCGTACGCCGACTTCAACCTGCTCAAGTTCCCCGACAAGGCGCAGGCTATGTCGAAGATCCGCGACCTCACCTGTCTCTCCGACATTCTCCCGACCGGCTATCACGGCGCCGTCATGGCGGGCGTGAAGCCGGGCGCGACCGTCTATGTCGCGGGCGCGGGACCGGTCGGCATGGCGGCGGCGGCATCGGCGCGTCTGTTGGGCGCGGCCTGCACCATCGTCGGCGACATGAACGAAGAGCGTCTCGCGCACGCGCGCAAGATGGGCTTCGAGACGGTGGATCTATCGAAAGACGCGACGCTCGCGCAACAGATCGAACAGATTCTCGGCAAGCCGGAAGTGGATAGCGCAGTCGATTGCGTCGGCTTCGAAGCGCACGGTCATGGCAGCGAGCACAACGCGGAAGCGCCGGCAACGGTCCTCAACTCGCTGATGGAAATCACGAAGGCAGCGGGCGCGATCGGCATTCCGGGCCTCTACGTCACCGACGATCCCGGCGCCGCCGACGCCGCCGCGAAGAAGGGCAGTCTCAGCATCCGCTTCGGCCTCGGCTGGGCGAAGTCGCATTCGTTCCACACGGGCCAAACGCCGGTGATGAAGTACAACCGCAACTTGATGCAAGCGATTCTGTGGGATCGTCTGCCGATTGCGGATATCGTGAACGTGTCGGTGGTGTCGCTCGATCAGGCGCCGGACGGTTATCGTCAATTCGATGGCGGCGCGCCGCGCAAGTTCGTGCTCGATCCGCACGGCATGCTCAAAGCGGCCTAAACAAAAACAATGCGCCCCTTGAAGAAGGGGCGCATTTCCGTATACCGCCGAACAAACTTAAGCCACCATCACCGGCACTGAACTCAAAGGCGGCACTTGCTTCCTTCTCTCGCGCGTAGGCGCAGTGCCGAATGCATCGCGATAGCTCTTCGAGAAGTGGCAGGCGGACTGAAATCCGCACGCCATCGTGATGTGCATGATCGACATATCCGTCTGCAACAGCAGCTCGCGCGCGCGTCGCAAACGCAGCGTCAGATAGTAATGCGTCGGCGTCATGCCGAGATGCTCGCGAAAGAGCCGCTGCAATTGCCGTTGCGACATGCCGGCAAGCCGCGCGAGTTCTTCGCGCGACAACGGCTCTTCGATGTTGTTCTCCATCAGCGAGATCACTTCGAACAAGGACTTGTTCGCCGATCCGAGCCGCGCGACCAGCGGCATGCGCTGCTGGGCGCTCGTATCACGCACGTGTTCGACGATGAACTGCTCGGCGATCTGCGTGACGCGCGCAGTGCCGACGCGCGAGGCGATCAGATTCAGCATCATGTCGAGCGGCGCGACGCCGCCGGTACACGTCACGCGATCGCGGTCGATCACGAAGAGTTCCTTCAGGAAGCGCGTGTCCGGAAACTCTTCTTTAAGCGCCGACATGTTCTCCCAGTGAATCGCGCAGGCATAGCCCGCCAACAGACCCGCACGCGCGAGCGCATACGTGCCGGTGCACAGGCTGCCGAGCACGCAGCCCGTGCGCGCGAAGCGGCGCAACGCGGAGAGATGCTCGAGCGCGGTCGAACGCTGCACGTCGATGCCGCCGACCACGAACACGATATCTGGCTGGCCCACGCATTCCACCGGTCCCGTATCGACGGAAAGCCCATTGCTCGCCGTGACCGGTCCGCCCATGGGACTCACGATGGACCATCGATACAGCGGCTGTCCCGTCAGATAGTTCGCCATGCGCAGCACTTCGATGGCGTTGGTGAACGCCATCATCGTGAAGTTGGGAAGCGGCATGAAGGCGAAGTGCGACAGCGACGCCGTGCGATCGGAGGACATGGGGGAGTTGATTCCTTGGAATCTGATGTTCGACGCCGTCATTCGCGGCGCTTGTTGCTTCTGTCATTGTTTGACACTTCTGCATTTTGATTTCGAGTGCAACTAGCATGCCATCAGGCTAAACCCTGAGCGGCTTCGTGCACTGGCGATTCACGCGTCAAAGCACGCACTAACGCGGCGCGAACGCCCGTTTGAAAGCACTCATTAAGCGCACGATCGTTCCTCCGCAGTGCAGTGCGCGCGGGCAAAGCGTCCTACACCCAAAGCCTTTTCGCCACTTGTCGAAAAAGGACGCGCATGTCGGAAAAGGCCAAGAACACGTCTGAATTCATAAATTGACCAGCAAGGCGAGGGTCAAGAATAGACGCAACGATGAAGACACGAGCGGCCTGAAACACGCGACGCGCGCTTCATCCAACGACCGTTCTTTCTGACCCGGACTCAAGCCCATGTCGAACTCGAATCCCTTCTTCGAAGCGCCGCTCGCGGCCCGCGATGCCTCGGTGCGCAGCGCGATACTGAAAGAGCTGGAGCGCCAGCAATCGCAGGTGGAATTGATCGCGTCGGAAAACATCGTGTCGCGCGCCGTGCTGGAAGCGCAAGGCTCCGTTCTGACGAATAAGTATGCAGAAGGCTATCCGGGCAAGCGCTATTACGGCGGCTGCGAATTCGTCGATGAAGTGGAGGCGCTCGCGATCGATCGCATCAAGCAACTCTTCGGCGCGAAGTTCGCGAACGTGCAGCCGCATTCGGGCGCGCAAGCCAATGGCGCGGTGATGCTCGCGCTGGCGAAGCCGGGCGACACCGTGCTCGGCATGTCGCTCGATGCAGGCGGCCATCTCACGCATGGCGCGAAGCCGGCGCTCTCGGGCAAGTGGTTCAACGCGGTGCAGTACGGCGTGAGTCGCGACACCCTGCTCATCGACTACGAGCAAATCGAGGAACTGGCGCAGCAACACAAACCTTCCCTCATCATCGCGGGCTTCTCGGCTTATCCGCGCAAGCTGGACTTCAAGCGGCTGCGCGCGATTGCGGACAACGCGGGCGCGAAGCTGATGGTCGATATGGCGCATATCGCGGGGATCATCGCGGCGGGGCGTCATGACAATCCGGTGGAGCACGCGCATGTCGTGACGTCCACCACGCACAAGACGCTGCGTGGACCGCGCGGCGGCTTCGTGCTGACGAACGACGAAGACATCGCCAAGAAGATCAATTCCGCCGTGTTTCCGGGGCTCCAGGGCGGTCCGCTGATGCATGTGATCGCGGGCAAGGCGGTGGCCTTCGGCGAGGCGCTGCAGCCCGATTTCAAGAGCTATATCGACAACGTGCTCGCCAACGCACAGGCACTCGGCGAAGTGCTCAAGGCAGGCGGCGTCGATCTCGTGACGGGCGGCACCGACAACCATCTGTTGCTCGTCGATCTGCGTCCGAAGAACCTGAAGGGCAATCAGGTCGAGCAGGCGCTGGAACGCGCGGGCATCACCTGCAACAAGAACGGCATTCCGTTCGATACGGAGAAGCCCACGGTCACGTCAGGCGTTCGCCTCGGCACGCCCGCAGGCACGACGCGCGGCTTCGGCGTGAACGAGTTCCGCGACATCGGCCGCCTGATTCTCGAAGTCTTCGACTCGCTGCGCGCGCACCCCGAAGGCGACCCGCAAACCGAACAACGCGTGCGCCGCGAAATCTTCGCGCTGTGCGAACGTTTCCCCATCTACTGAGCACACACGGAGCAACAAGCGATGAGCACTCTGCACGATAACAGCATCATCATCGACGGCCTCAACATCTCGAAGTTCGAGCGCTCCGTGTTCGAGGACATGCGCAAGGGCGGCGTCACGGCGGTGAACTGCACCGTGTCCGTGTGGGAAGACTTTCAGAAGACCGTGGACAACATCGCGGAAATGAAGCAGCAGATCCGCGATTACAGCGAGATTCTCACGCTCGTGCGCACGACCGACGACATCCTGCGCGCGAAGAAAGAGAACAAGACGGGCATCATCTTCGGCTTCCAGAACTCGTATGCGTTCGAGGACAACCTCGGCTATATCGAAGTGTTCAAGGAACTTGGCGTGAACGTGGTGCAGCTTTGCTACAACACGCAGAACCTCGTCGGCACCGGCTGCTATGAAGCCGATGGCGGTCTGTCCGGCTATGGCCGCGAAGTGATTCAGGAAATGAATCGCGTCGGCATCATGGTCGATCTCTCGCATGTGGGCGCGAAGACGTCATCGGATGCGATCGCCTGCTCGAAGAAGCCCGTCACATATTCGCATTGCTGTCCGTCGGGTCTCAAGGAACATCCGCGCAACAAGACGGATGAGCAACTGAAGGAAATCGCCGATGCCAACGGCTTCGTCGGCGTGACGATGTTCGCGCCGTTTTTGAAGCGCGGCCCGGACGCGACCGTCGAAGACTATCTGGAGGCCATCGAATACGTGGTCGATCTCATTGGCGAAGACCGCGTGGGTATCGGCACGGACTTCACGCAAGGCTACAGCACCGAGTTCTTCGACTGGATCACGCACGACAAGGGCCGTTATCGCCAGCTTACGAACTTCGGCAAGGTCGTCAATCCGGAAGGAATCCGAACGATCGGCGAATTCCCGAATCTGACGGCCGCGATGGAGCGCGCCGGCTGGAGCGAGTCGCGCATCAAGAAGGTGATGGGCGAGAACTGGCTGCGCGTATTCGGCGAAGTCTGGAACGTGTGAACGCAACGACACAAGAACAGGAACCTGAGATGCAACCGCAACTGCCTATCGACGTGGACGCGCAAACGGGCGTCTGGACCACCGACGCGCTGCCGATGCTTTACGTGCCGCGTCACTTCTTCACGAACAATCATGTGGCCGTGGAAGAAGCACTGGGACGCGAGACGTATGCCGAGATTCTCTACAAGGCCGGTTACAAGTCCGCGTATCACTGGTGCGACAAGGAAGCCGCGAAGCACGGCATCGCCGGCATGGACGTGTTCGAGCATTACCTGAAGCGCCTGTCGCAGCGCGGCTGGGGTCTCTTCGATATCGTCGAATCGGACCCGCAAAGCGCGATGGCGCGCATCCACTTGCGGCACTCGTCGTTCGTGCTCGCGCAGCCCGGCAAGCAGGGCAAGCTCTGCTACATGTTCGCGGGCTGGTTCGCCGGCGCGATGGACTGGGTGAACGACACCGTATCAGACAGCGCGAAGAAGGGCCCGCGCTCGCGATCCATCGAGACGCAATGCGCGGCCGAAGGCCACGAGCATTGCGTGTTCGAAGTGTCGCCGTTGCAACTCCACGCGTAGCTTCAATCCGAGGTCGTCCGCCATGCGTTACCCGAACCTTTTCAAGCCGCTCACGCTGAACAAGCTGACTCTGCGTAACCGCATCGTCAGCACGGCGCATGCGGAGGTTTATGCCGAACCGGGCGGCCTGCCCGGCGATCGCTATATCCGCTATTACGAGGAGAAAGCGAAGGGTGGCGTGGGGCTCGCCGTGTGCGGCGGCTCGAGCCCGGTGTCGATCGACAGTCCGCAAGGCTGGTGGAAGTCGGTGAACCTGTCGACCGACAAGATCATCGATCCGCTCTCGCGTCTTGCCGAAGCCATGCATCGCCACGGCGCGAAGATCATGATCCAGGCCACGCACATGGGCCGCCGCTCCGCATGGCATGGCGAGAACTGGCCGCATCTGATGACGCCCTCGGGCGTGCGCGAGCCGGTGCATCGCGGTAATGCGAAGATCATCGAAGTGGAAGAGATTCGCCGCATCATCGAAGACTTCGCAGCCGCCGCGAAGCGCGTGAAGGATGCGGGCATGGACGGCATCGAAATCTCGGCGGCGCACCAGCATTTGATCGATCAGTTCTGGAGCCCGCGCACCAACTTTCGCACGGACGAATGGGGCGGCTCGCTCGAAAACCGCCTGCGTTTCGGCGTGGAAGTGCTGAAGGCCGTGCGCGAAGCGGTAGGCGCGGACTTCTGCGTGGGCCTGCGCATGTGCGGCGACGAGTTCCATGAAGACGGCCTGTCGCACGAGAACCTCAAGGAGATCGCGCAGGCCATGTCGGAGACGGGCCTTATCGATTACATCGGCGTGATCGGCTCCGGCGCGGATACGCACAACACGCTCGCCAACTGCATGCCGCCGATGGCGCTCCCGCCCGAGCCTTTCGTGCATCTCGCAGCGGGCATCAAGTCGGTGGTGAAGCTGCCGATCATGCATGCGCAGAGTATTCGCGATGCAGGCCAGGCCGAGCGTCTGCTCGCGAACGGCATGGTCGATCTCGTCGGCATGACGCGCGCGCAGATTGCGGACCCGCACATGGTCATCAAGATTCGCGATGGCCGCGAAGACGAGATCAAGCAATGCGTCGGCGCGAACTATTGCATCGACCGCCAGTACAACGGGCTCGACGTGCTGTGCGTGCAGAACGCGGCGACATCGCGTGAAGCGACCATGCCGCATGTCATCGAGAAGTCGCGTGGACCGAAGCGCAAGGTCGTGGTCGTCGGCGCGGGGCCTGCGGGACTGGAGGCGGCGCGCGTGGCGAAATCGCGCGGGCATGACGTCGTGCTGTTTGAGAAGAATGATTACGTCGGCGGACAGATCATGCTTGCCGCAAAGGCGCCGCAACGCGAGCAGATGGCGGGCATCGTGCGCTGGTTCGACATGGAAACGAAGCGGCTCGGCGTGGACCGGCGCTTGGGTGTCGCGGCCGACGACAAGACCATCATGGCGGAGAAGCCCGACATCGTCGTGCTCGCGACGGGCGGATCGTCGTTCACGGATCAGGTGCCTGCGTGGGGCGTCGAGCAAGGGCTCGCCGTGAGCGCGTGGGACATTCTGTCGGGCAAGGTCGAGCCGGGCAAGAACGTGCTCGTCTACGACGGCGTGAGCACGCATGCCGGCGCGGGCGTGGCGGACTTCATCGCATCGCGCGGTGGAAACGTCGAGATCGTGACGCCCGATGTGAAAGTGGCCGATGACGTGGGCGGCACCACGTTCCCCATCTTCTATCGCCGTCTGTATGCGCAAGGCGTCATCCATACGCCGAACTACTGGCTCGACAAGGTGTACGAGGAAGACGGCAAGAAGATCGCCGTGCTGCGCAACGAGTACACGGAAGAACAGGAAGAGCGCGCGGTCGATCAGGTGGTGATCGAGAACGGCAGCACGCCCAACGACGCGTTGTACTGGAAGCTGAAGCCCGAATCGCTCAATCGCGGCCAGGTGGACGTGCACACGCTCTTCGCGGCGCAAGCGCAACCGTGCTTGTCCGAAGAACTCGGCAACGGGCGCTTCCTGTTGTTCAGAGTCGGCGACTGCATCTCGATGCACAACATCCACGGCGCGATCTACGACGCGCTGCGGCTTTGCAAAGACTTTTGACGAGGGCATTGCACGATGAACCCCGTGTTTGTCATCACCGCCTTGCTGTGGCTCTCGGTGGCGGGTCTCGCCTTCGCCGTCATGAAGCGCGCGGCCTACTGGCGCGAAGGCCGCGCCACCGCGGCCGGCGCGTACGGATGGGCCAATCTGCTTAGTATCCCGAAGCGATATTTCGTGGACCTGCACCATGTCGTTGCGCGCGATCCGTACATTGCGAAGACGCACGTCGCGACAGCAGGCGGCGCGATTCTCGCGATGGCGCTCGTCTTCGTCAACTACGGTCTCGCGATCTATTCGCCGTGGATCGACAAGCTGATCTTCATCGCGGCGCTCGTCATGCTGGGCGGCACGTTCTTCGTGTGGAAGCGCAGGCACGGCGCGAAGCAAGTGCCGGCGCGTCTGTCGCGCGGACCGTGGGACGCGTTGCCGCTGCTGCTCGGCGCGTTCGCGTTCGGCCTCGCGTTGTTCACGCTGCTGCCTGCAACGTGGATGTCGGGTGCGCTTGCGATCATCGTCGCCTTGTCGATCGCGGCGGGCGCTTACACGATGACCTTCGGCGCGGCGCGCGGCGGCCCGATGAAGCATGCGATGGCGGGTCTTCTGCATCTCGCGTTTCATCCGCGTCAGGAGCGTTTCAACGCGCAGCATGAACACGATGTGGTGCCGCCCACGGCGCTCAAGAAGCCCGTGCTCGATGCGAAGGAATACGGCGTCGGCAAGCCGGTCGAATTCCGCTGGAATCAGCTCCTGAGTTTCGATGCATGCGTGCAGTGCGGCAAGTGCGAAGCGGCGTGCCCCGCGTTCGCATCGGGCCAGCCGTTAAACCCGAAGAAGCTCATACAGGATCTCGTGACCGGCATGGTCGGCGGCACGGACGCGGCCTATGCGGGCAGCCCCACGCCCGGCATTCCCGTCGGCAAGCATGCGGGCGCGCCGGGCAAGCCGCTGATCTCCAGCATGGTCGAAGCGGACACCATCTGGTCCTGCACCACATGCCGCGCGTGCGTGCAGGAGTGCCCGATGCTGATCGAACATGTCGATGCCATCGTCGATATGCGCCGCAACCAGACGCTCGTCGAAGGTGACGTGCCGGGCAAAGGTCCGATCACGCTCGCCAATCTGCGCGAGACCGGCAGCGCGAATGGCTATGACATCGGCGCGCGTTACGACTGGTCGGTGGATCTGCAAGTGCAGGTCGCGCAGCCGGGACGGCCCGTGGACGTGTTGCTGATAGCAGGCGAAGGCGCGTTCGACATGCGCTATCAACGTACGCTGCGCGCGTTCGTGAAGGTGCTGAACAAGGCGGGCGTCGATTACGCGGTGCTCGGCGGCGTCGAAACCGATACGGGCGATACCGCTCGCCGCCTGGGCGACGAAGCCACGTTCCAGCAATGCGCCACCAAGCTGATGGAGACGTTGTCGTGCTATACGTTCCGGCGCATCGTCACGGCGGACCCGCATGTGCTGCATAGCCTGCGCAATGAGTATCGCGCGCTCGGCGGCTTCTACGAAGTGCAGCATCACACCGCGTTCATGGCCGAACTCGTGGCAAGCGGCAAGCTCACGCCGAAGGCGGCGGCCGTGCTCGCGGACAAGAAAATCACGTATCACGATCCCTGCTATCTCGGCCGCTATAACGGCGAGACCGAAGCGCCGCGCAAGATGTTGAAGACCATCGGCATACAGGTCGTCGAGATGGAGCGCCACGGCATGCGCGCGCGCTGTTGCGGTGGCGGTGGCGGCGCGCCGCTCACCGATATCCCCGGCAAGCAGCGCATTCCCGACATTCGCATCGCGGATGCGAAGGCGGTCGGCGCCGATGTGGTCGCCGTGGGCTGCCCGCAATGCACCGCGATGCTCGAAGGCGTGGTCGGTGCTCGTCCCGAGGTGCTCGACGTCGCGGAGCTGGTCGCCGCAGCACTGGAGTAACGCATGAACACGATCAAACGAATCGATCCGCGCCGGCCGTTCATCGTCACCACAGCGGGACTGCGGCGTATCACGCTGGGCGAAGTCGGTAGCGGCGCACTGCAGGATTTCGCGTCGGCGCATGCCGCGCATCGCGATACGGCAAAGCCGCGTCGCACGACGAAGCCCGCGCGGCGCAGCGTGCTGGTGGCGGCGCATACGGATCGCGGCGCGTTCGACGACCACGCGCGCCAGGCGCTTGCCGCTGCCGCGCTGCTGGCTGACGAGGAGACGGAGGTCGTGCTGATCGCGTTCGGCGCCTTCAACGACGATGCGGCATCGCTCGGCGCGGATCGCATCATCGAACTGGATGCATTCGATAGCCGACGCTTCGCGCCCGACGAAGAACTGCGCGCGCTCGCCGCATGCGCCGCCGCGTTCGCGCCCGCGCATCTCTTCATGCCCGACAACGCAACGGGCGATGGCGATCTCGGCCGCCGTTACGCGGCGCTCGCGGGTGCGAGCATCGCGACGCATGTCGTCGAACTGGATGCCACGCACGCCGCGAGTTATGCGCAAGCGGGCCGCGCATGGGCATCGCGCGCATTGCCGGAGGTCGTGATGCTCGCGCCGAATGCGGTGGATGCGAAGCTGCCTTTCGTCGGCGCGGGCGAACGCGTGGCGAGCGAGGGCATTGTGCCTGCAGCGACGGCGAGCGGGTATGTCGATCTCGGCATCGAGGAACTGGACGCCGCGCAGATCGCGCTGGAAGAGGCGGATTTCATCGTGTCGGCGGGCAACGGCGTCTCCGACGTTGCCGCGTTCGAAGCGCTTGCCAGCACGCTCGGCGCTGCGATAGGCGCGAGCCGCGTCGCAGTGGATGACGGCAAGTTCACGCGCGACAAGCAGATCGGCGCAACGGGCAAGACCGTGCAGGCGAGCGTGTATATCGCGTTCGGCATCTCGGGCGCGGTGCAGCATCTGCAAGGCATCAAGGATTGCCGTCACGTCATCGCGGTGAATACGGATGCGAGCGCGCCCATTGCGAAGCGCGCGAATCTCACGGTCGTCGCGGATACGCAAGAGACGATCAAGGCGCTTACCGATGCGGCTGCGGCCGCGCGCGCATCGCGTGGCAATGGAGCGTCCATCGTGCTGGACGCGCCGCTCGCGGAAGGAGTGTTCGCATGAAGATCGCCGTACTCGTTTCCGTGGGACGCCATCCTGTCAGCGGCGTCGCGCGCTACAGCCGCAACGACGCCGCCGCGCTGACCATCGCGCTCGATATCGCGAGACAACAAGGCGCGCAACTCGACGTATTGCACGCGGGCGATCCCTCGAACCCCGCGCTTGCGGAGTATCTCGCGCTCGGCGCGCCGCGCGTCGAAGTCCTCAACACCCAAGGCGATGCGAGCGCCGCGCTCGCACAGCGCATCGCGGGCTATGACCTCGTGCTGACGGGCACGCGCGCAGAAGGCGCATTCGATAGCGGCACGTTGCCGTACAAGCTGGCGAATGCGTTGAACATCGCGCTCGTCGGGTCGGCGGTGGATCTGAGCGTGACCAAGGAAGGCGTCGAGGTGCGCCAGTTCATGCCCAAGGGCCTGCGCCGGCGCGTGCGCGTGCAACTGCCTGCGCTCATCGCCGTGCATCCCCTCGCCAATGCCGCGCCGCGTTACGCGTATGCGCGCATGCGCGAGGGACAGGTCGTGCCGGTGGCATCGAATGCGCCGGTGGACAACGAGGGCAAGGCGTGGACGCTCGGTCCTATCGCAGCGAAGCCCAAGCGCCTCGCCGCGCCGGAGAAGCGCAGCGGTCACGCGCGCATGCTCTCCGCGACGACGACGGAGAGCCGTGGCGGCAGCGTCGTAATTGAAGGGAGTTCCGTCGAAAAAGCACAAGTGATTCTCGCGTATTTGCGGGAGCATCAACTGGTCGATTACTGATTTCGACGCGCAGCAGACGATAAACGGGCCAAAGCGGGGCCAAAGCGATGCAGGAGCACACGATGAAAGTATCGGCAGACGTTCGCGCAATGATCGAACGCCGCAAGAAGGGCTACACGCTCGAAGCGCCGTTCTATACGAGCGAAGAGATTCACGCGCTCGATATGGACGCCATCTTCAAACGGCACTGGATTCAAGTCGCTGTAGAGCCGGACGTGCCCGAGCCCGGTGACTACACGACAGTCGAGATCGGCGCCGATTCGATCCTGATCGTGCGCGACGACGACATGCAGATTCGCGCGTTCCATAACGTGTGCCGTCATCGCGGCGCGCGGCTGTGCAACGAGGAGAAAGGCTCGCTCGGCAATATCGTGTGCCCGTATCACAGCTGGACGTATAGCCTCAACGGCGATCTCATGTTCGCGGAGCACATGGGCGATCAGTTCGACCGCTGCAAGCACAGCCTGAAGAAGGTGCATGTCGAGAATCTCGCAGGCTTGATCTTCATCTGTCTCGCCGATGAACCGCCCGCCGATTTCGCCGTGATGCGCGCGGCCATGGAGCCGTATCTGCATCCGCATGGCCTGAAGGATTGCAAGATCGCGGCGAGCATCGACATCGTGGAGAAGGGCAACTGGAAGCTCACGATGGAGAACAATCGCGAGTGCTATCACTGCGTCGCGAATCATCCCGAGCTGACCATTTCGCTCTATGAATACGGCTTCGGCTATCAGCGCTCGCCCGCGAACGAGGAAGGCATGGCTGCGTTCGAGCGCACCGTGATCGAACGCACGAAGCAGTGGGAAGCGATGAATCTGCCGTCCGCGGAGATCGATCGTCTCTCCGATCTCGTTACGGGCTTTCGCACGCAGCGCCTGCCGCTCGATCGCGACGGCGAATCGCAGACGCTCGATGCGAAGGTCGCATCCAAGAAGCTGTTGGGCGGCTTCGCGCGCGCGGACCTGGGCGGCTTGTCGTTCTGGACGCAGCCGAATTCGTGGCATCACTTCATGAGCGATCACATCGTGACGTTCTGCGTGATTCCGCTGTCCGCAGGTGAAACGCTCGTGCGCACGAAGTGGCTCGTGCACAAGGATGCGCAGGAAGGCATCGACTACGACGTCGATAACCTCACCGCCGTGTGGCGCGCGACGAACGATCAGGACCGCACGCTCGTCGAGTATTCGCAACTCGGCGCGGTGAGCAGCGCGTACGAGCCGGGCCCGTATTCGCCCTATACCGAAGGGCTCGTCGAGAAGTTCTCCGAGTGGTACATCGGGCGGCTCGGCGACTATGCGAACGCGCCCGACGAGAAGCTCGCGTCGCATGGCGAGAAAGTCGTTTCCTTCATGCGCTAGGCGCGTTAAAGAGGCACATCATGATGCGCGATCAGGCGACGTTCGAGCCGACTCCCAGCCGCGTGACGCAACCGAGGTTCTGGGGCGCGCTGCCCGCGCGCTGGAACAGCGACACCGACGATACGCTCGTCTGCTGTCACGTCCGGCAGGAAACGCACGACGTGAAGAGCTTTTTCTTCCGTGCACCCGATGAACGCTCATTCGTCTTCGAGCCGGGACAGTTCATCACGCTGGAACTCGACATCGACGGCGAGCCGGTGAACCGCTGCTATACGATCTCGTCCGCGCCCACGCGCCCGCACACCATCTCGATCACGGTGAAGCGCGTGCCGGGCGGCAAGGTGTCGAACTGGCTGCATGACAACGTCGTCGCGGGATCGCGCGTGCGCGTGCTCGGACCGTCGGGCGAGTTCACCTGCGCGCGGCATCCGGCGCGCAAGTTCCTGTTTCTCTCGGCGGGGTCGGGCATCACGCCGCTCATGTCGATGAGCCGCGCGCATCACGAACTGGGCGACGATGCCGATATCGTCTTCGTTCACAGCGCGCGCACGCCGGACGACATCATCTTCGCGCGCGAGCTGGATCTCATCGCGTCGAATCATGCGAATTTCCGCACGGCATTCGTGTGCGAGCGTGTCGGCGCGCGCACGAATTGGCCTGGAATCACGGGCTTTTTGAGCTTGCCGCTGCTGAAGCTGATTGCGCCGGACTTCCTCGAACGCGAGATCTTCACGTGCGGTCCCGCGCCGTATATGAAAGCGGTGCGCGATCTCCTCGACGAAGGCGGCTTCGATCGCACGCACTATCACGAAGAGAGCTTCTCGTTCGAGACCATCGCGGACGTGGCCTCGCAGCTGGCGAGCGCGCATGTCGGCGATGCGATCGCCGCGCACGCCGACACCATTGAAGCGCGCGATGATTCGAGCGGCTTCGCGCCCGCGCCCGTCGACACCACGTTCAAGGTGAGCTTTGCCAAGAGCCGGCGCGAGATCGAATGCGGCAGCACGCAGCATGTGCTCGACGCCGCGAAGAAAGCGGGCGTGCGCCTGCCGTCGTCGTGCACGCAGGGCATGTGCGGCACGTGCAAGGTGAAGCTCGTTTCCGGTGAAGTATCGATGAAACATGCGGGCGGCATCCGTCAGCGCGAGATCGATCAGGGCATGGTGCTGCTGTGTTGCAGCACGCCGCTCACCGATCTCGTCGTCGATAAATAACGCGTCGCTTCTGGACAACTGCGTGTCGTAAAAGTGCGTTACGTGGCAATTCTGGCTGGCGATTCTGCATACACGGCGTGGGGCCGCAAAGGGGAAAGCAATGAAAGCGATGAGAAGACTGTTCGTGCTGGGCGCGATGAGCGCGGCCCTTGCCGCGAGCATGGGTGCGGGCGCCGATGAGAAGCCGACCATCAAGATCGGCTACGTCGAAGGATGGGACGATAGCGTGGCGACGTCGAACGTGGCGGCGCGCATCATCGAAAAGCGGCTCGGCTATCAGGTGCAACTGGTGCCGGTCGCGGCGGGCGTGATGTGGCAAGGCGTGGCGCGCGGCGACCTCGACGCGACGCTGTCCGCATGGCTGCCGGTCACGCACGGCGCGTACTGGAACAACTTCAAGTCGAAGGTCGTGAATCTCGGACCGAACTTCAATGATGCGAAGATCGGCCTGATCGTGCCGGAAAACGCGGACGTATCGAGCCTGTCCGACCTCGAAGCGAAGAAGGCGGAGTTCGATTCGCGCATCGTCGGCATCGACGCGGGCGCGGGCGTCATGCAAAAGACGAGCGAAGCGATCAAGGCATACAACCTCGACTACAAGCTGATGCCGAGTTCGGGCAGCGCGATGACGGCCGAGCTGGCGCGTTCGGAAGCGGCCAAAAAGCCCATCATCGTGACCGGCTGGAAGCCGCACTGGATGTTCGCGAAGTACAAGCTGAAGTTCCTCGAAGATCCGAAGAAGGTCTTCGGCGAGGCCGAGCATGTCGATAACGTCGTCAATCCCGAGCTGGAAAAGAAGGCGCCGCCTGTCGTCGCGTTCCTGAAGAAGTTCCAGTGGAAGCCGGGCGAAATCGACAGCGTGATGCTCGCGACGCAGAACGGCGAGAAGCCGGCCGCCGCCGCGGACGCATGGATCAGCGCACACGGCGATCGCGTGGATAGCTGGGTGAAATGAGCGTCAGGCAGGGCCGAAGCAAAAGCGCCGCTCATCAGCGGCGCTTTGTATTTCAGGCTTCAACGCAGCACGACGGTCCGCTCACCGTTGATGAACACGCGCCGCTCCACGAACGCCTTCACGGCACGCGCGAGCGTGATGCATTCGACGTCGCGCCCGGTCGCGAGCAGACGCTCCGGGCTATACGCGTGATCGACGCGCTCCACTTCCTGCTCGATGATCGGGCCTTCGTCGAGATCGTCGGTGACGAAATGCGCGGTCGCGCCGATGAGTTTCACGCCGCGCGCATGCGCTTGATGGTACGGCTTCGCGCCCTTGAAGCCGGGCAGAAACGAGTGATGGATGTTGATCGCGCGGCCCGCGAGCTTGCGGCTGGTGTCGGCCGAGAGAATCTGCATGTAGCGCGCGAGAATCAGCAACTCGGCGCCCGATGTGTCGAAGAGATCGAGCACGCGCGCTTCCTGCTGCGGCTTGGTGTCGGCCGTGATCGGCAGATGATGAAACGGCAGGCCGTGCTGCGCAGCGAGCGGCGCGAGATCCGTATGATTGGATGCGATGCCCACGATATCCATCTTGAGCTCGCCCATGCGCCAGCGGAACAGCAAGTCCGCGAGGCAGTGTTCGAGCTTCGACACCATGATGAGCACTTTCGGCCGCACGGCGAGATCGTGCATGGCCCACGTCATCGAAAAGCGCGTGGCGATAGGTGCGAATTCGCGTTGCAGCATCGCGAGGTCCAGCATGTCGTCGCGGCGCGCGGCATGAAAGACACAGCGCACGAAGAAGCGTTCGCTCAGGTCGTCGTCGAAGACGCTGAGTTCGTCGATATAGCCGTGGTGGTGCTCCAGAAAGCCGACGATCGCGGCCACCTGACCCGCCGCGCTCGGGCACGCGACGGTGAGCACCAGTTGATTGAGGCGAGGTTGCGCTGACATGCGTGCTCCACGTTCGAGAGAAGGCGTCGCCCGGAATGGGGCGAGCGTCTCGCTAGTAGAGCAAACGAAGCGGCGCGCGCGATAGAAGCGTTACGCCGTCGCGCTGGTATGAAAGCGTCAGCCCGCTTGCAAGCTGACGCGTTCTTGCGCGCACATCATCATGGCGCGCAGCGTCGATGCAATCGCGACGAAATGCACCATGAGGCTCGACGGCTGCTGGAAATACCACGGCGTATTGAGACTCACGCAGTCGTGGCCGGTCGCGAGCGTCCAGCCGAGCCGGTCGCGCAGCAGATTGGCGATGATCGTCTGATCGCCGCCGTTCGCGTACGTGCTCGACTTATCCGGCGCAGCGCTCACGTGGCGATAGATTTCGTCGACGAAAGCCGCGTTGTCCGGCGTGCGCCTGAAGCCGAGCACGCCCGCGTTGATGACCCACGGACCGATGTCGTGCGCGGCGAGAATGTCGCGATCGGCGAGCAGCGGTTCGAGCGGCTTCTTCTGGTTGACGAAGAGAATGTCGGCATCGATCCAGATCATCCATTCGTGATGCGGCAGGTGCTTGCGCAGGAACCACGGCTTGAGCCAGGTGCCGGTGCTGCCGGGATCGGCGTCGGCGGGCGTGTCGCGATAAACGTAGAGCGTGTAGCCGTGGCGCTCGCAATAGCGCCGCATGTTCTGCTCCGCGACCGCGCCGTAGTCGCGCACGTTCGCCGTGTAATAGGTCACGAGCGCGATCGGCCGGCCGGGATTGAAGACGCTGAAGGGCTCGGCGGGCACGTGCGCCGCGTGTCGCGAGAAGTCGAGAAGGCGCGCGCCTTTCTGCTGGCAATCGTTGATGTGCTCGGCGAGCGCGTTGCGGAACGACGCATGGATGAACCCGTACATCTCCTGTTCGGCCATGACGATAGCCCACAGATTGGCGTGGTTCGCCCAGACCGGCTCGTAGCGCGGATTGCAGAACATGGCGCACATGATGCCGCCGCGCTCGCCGTGCGGCTCGATGTAGTCGAGCGGGGAGAGAAGCTGGATCTCGTCGTCGGTCGCGCCGCAGATCTTGCACTGCTCGATGCAATGAACGATGAAATCGCGGATGGGCTGCGTATTGCGCCAGACTTGCAGCGCGGTTTGTTCCTTGCCGGTGTTGCCGCCGAGCGCGGGCAGAAGATGCTGACGGCCATCCGCCATGGGCTCGACCGGATGCATGTTCAACACGAGGCAGTCTTCGCCGAAGCAGACGAGCAGCGCATGTTCGGGCATCTGCCGAAGGTGATGCAGCACCGTTTCGTACTTCAGCAAAAGACGTTGCGCTCGGGATTCGATCCCGGCCAGCGAGACGGTTTCGTGCTCGTAGCCTAGTTGCGCGCAATAGTGCTTGTGATTGACGAGAACTGCGGGTGCGTCGACTCGGAGAAAGCTCAGGCAGCGGGTAGTCATAGGTCGTACTGGAAACAATGCGGACGTTGCGTGATTGCGATTTTTTACAGTTTTCGGAGTATGCGCAGCCCGCGCGCCGAGTGGTATCGGGCATGTCTGAAATCGAAGAAATTCGATGGACGCGCCGAGTGGGCACGGAGGCGGGCCCCGGCCGGGTTTTCAGGTCGCTTGAAGTGTCACGCGCCGCCGTCGACGGCTCACATATTCGACAACACTTGCGCGAGCGCCATCGCGACGGTTGCCAGATGCGGCTCCACGACGAGATCGTGATGCCTTCCTTCCACCTGCATGATGCGCAGGCCCTGCTTCGCGACGCGCTGCCACACCGGCAGCGGATCGCCGCGATCGTCCTGCATGATCGACGCGCGCACGTAGACGATCGGGCCGCCGAGATAACGGCGCGGCTTGTACGTCGTCATCGCGACGCGCATGGATTCGCGCACGAGCATCAGCGGCGGCGGCAGGCTGCGCGTCTCCGGGCCGGGCCGCTGCGCCGTCTTGCCGAGCCGCATGCGGACGTGGTCCGTCAGCGCGAGCGCCTTGCCGCGCACGTAGCGCACGCGCGAGCGCGCATCGAGCGAGCGGAACTCCCGCATGCGATACGCGAGCATGGCGGCCTGATAGCGCGCCCACGCCGAAAGCGGCAGACAACGTTCGTGCACGTAGGTATCGAGCAGACAGAGCATTTCGACTTGCTCGCCCGCCTTCACGAGCTGCTGCGCGATCTCCAGCGCGACCAGTCCGCCGAACGAATAGCCGACGAGCGCGTACGGCCCGGTCGGCTGCACGCCGCGCATGCGCAGCACGTAAGCGCGCGCCATGTCCTCGACGCTGCGCTGCGGTGTTTCATCGCCATCCAGTCCTTTCGCCTGCAACCCGTAGATCGGCCGCTCGCTTTGCAGCGTAGCCGCGAGCGTCAGGCACTCCATGACCGATCCCGTGATGCTATGGACCATGAAGAGCGGCCGGCCGCGGCCCGCCCGCATCTGCACGAGCGTCGAGTTGGCGGCGCTCGTGCCCTGGTCGGAAACGATTGCGCCGGCGAGCCGCGCAATCGTTGGCGCGACGATCAACGTCGCGATCGGCAGGGTGCGACCGGTCGTCCGCCGAATATCGGCGAGCATGCGGGCGGCCAGCAGCGAGTGTCCGCCGAGTTCGAAGAAGTTGTCTTCCCGGCCGATCGGCGCAAAGTTGAAGTACCGCTCCCACAGCGCGCATAGATACGCTTCGACACTCTCCGCCGATTCCCCCGGCGCGGGCAGTTCGCCCGTCTGCCGCGCGAGCAGCGGGTGCGCGCGAATGCCATCGAGACAGCCGGGATTCGCGAGCGACGACACGTTGCGCGCCGGCAAGCCGTTGACGGCATCGCGGGCGGCGGCCTCCGACGGCTTGCCGTTGTGCGTGACCGGCAGGCCGTCGACCTGCACGATCACGTCGGGTACGAGCGCGGCGGAGCCTTGTCGCATGATCTCGCGTCGCATGCGCACGGCAAGCGTCGCGTTCAGATGCGCGCCGGGCCGCAGCACGAGCAGCAGCACGATCCGCTGGCCGCTCTCGCCCGCGCGCTCGCCGGTCTGCGCCACGGCCATCGCCTGACAAACCTCGGGAATGTCGCTGAGGATGCGATAGATCTCGCCGGGACTCACGTTGATGCCGCGAACATTGAGCACGCCGTCGCTGCGGCCATGCAGACGCGCGGAGCCTTCGGGCGAGAATTCGATGACGTCGCCGTGCGTCCAGACGCCTTCGTTCTGCGAGAAATACGCGCTGTGAAAGCGCGCGCCCTCGTCGTCGCCGAAGAAACCGAGCGGCCGCGACGGAAACGGATTCGTGCAGACGAGCTCGCCGGGCAGCGCCGTCGGCGCGCCATGATCGAACGCCTGCACGTCGAGGCCGAGACTCTTGCACTGCGCCTCGCCCGCGAACACGGGCAGATTCGGATTGCCCAGCACGAAGCAGCCGAGGATATCAGTGCCGCCCGAGATCGACTGAAGCTGCAACGGCTTCACATGCCGATGCACCCAGTGGAACTGCGAATCGAACAGCACGGCGCCGGTCGACATCATCGCGCGCAGCGCAGACAGGTCGAATTGCGCGCCCGGTTCGAGGCCCGCGTCCTCGCTCATCTTCAGGTAAGCGGGACTGGTGCCGAACACCGTGACGCGTTCGTTCGCCACGATGCGCCAGAGCGTATCGACCGCCGCGACGGGGCCGTCATAGGTCACGATCTGCACGCCCGACGCGAGCGCCGACAACTGCCAGTTCCACATCATCCACGAGCAGCTCGTGAAGAAGAACAGCTTGTCGCCGGGGCCGAGGTCGCTATGCAACCGGTGCTCCTTCACATGCTCGACGAGCGTCCCGCCCGCGCCGTGCACGATGCATTTCGGCTTGCCCGTGGTGCCCGACGAAAACATGATGAAGAGCGGATGCGCGAACGCGAACCGCTGCCACGCGAATTGCGCCGCGTCGCCTTGCACGATCAGGTCGTGCAACACGTGCTGACGCGTGCCGATGCCGGTCGGCAGCGGCATGTCGTCGAGACACACGATGTCCGTGAGCGACGGCAGTTCGGCCGCGACCGCCGCGACGTGCGCGCTGAGCGAGCCGGCCGTATCGAACGAACGCGGCATGGTATGCGCGATCAACATGCGCGGCGCGAGTGGCGCGAAGCGGTCGACGATGGACTGCACGCCATTCTCGGGCGCGGCCGTGGAGAGCGTCGCGCCGAGCGCGGTGACGGCGAGCGCGGCGGTGATCGCGTCGCCGTCGTTGCGCATGATCGCGACGACGCGGTCCCCCGGTGCGAGCCCCAGTTCGCGCAATGCGTGCGCAAGCCGCATGACGCGTTCGCGCAGTTCGCCGCGCGTGTAGGCGACGCGGCCGCCATCGGCATAACAGGAAGCGAGCGCGGGGGCGTCGTCGGGCGCAATGCCCGCGTTCAGCAGATTCTCGGCATAGTTCAACTGCACATGCGGGAAGAAGCGCGCGGTCTCGCAGCGGTCGCCGATGCAAACCGGGTCCGCGTTGCCCGACCATTCCAGCCCTTGCGCGGAGTGCAGAAAGTATTGCCAGAAGCGGCGGAATTCGCGGGCGCTGTAGGCGTGCAATGACGGGTAATCGGCGAAATGCTCGCCCGTCAGTGCTTCGAAGCCCTCGGTAAAGCGGGTCATGCTGGAGCGCGCAATGCGCTCCGCGTCTGGCTGAAACAGGGACGGGCGCGAGCCCATACGCGCACGCTCGCGCATAGCGTTATGACGTTGCATGGTGCGACGGACCTGTAATCTGCGCTGCGTGATTGAATGCTTATGTGTTCAGCGTCGGGCTCCGGAAATCTCTCAGTTTTCGGTACAGCGCCTCGCCGCCGGTCAGGTGTGTGAAGCCAGAGTACCGCGAGCGAAATCGCCGCAATGTGCGACCACGCACAAACGGGCATCCGTGTTTTTCCGTCTATCGAGCGGTCCGTGCCGAGTGCGTTAACGGGCGATGTCGCGTCGGGCAGGATGAGAAACATTTCGGATTTCAAAATGCTTGCCACGGTGCGCGTTGATCACTGCCATGTGGCAGCGTGGTGAATTCGCAAACCGGGCTGGGTGCTGGGTATCGTTGCGCGTTGTAAGAAGCGCATGCGCTGCGCTGAAAGGCGCTTCTCGCGACGGCGGCATCGTCGCCATCCGGCCGCCGCGCACTACTCGGGCACGAAGACGGGTGGCATCGGCATGGCGTTCGCGCCGGGCAATACCGCGAGCGTAGCGCCATGCGCGTTGCAAGAAGCTCATGCAGGCGCGTTGCGGGCGCGGCCGCTGAAAGCCGCCTCTCGCGACGGCGGCATCGTGGCCATCCGGGGGCCGCGATCTACTTCGCACGCAGACCGGCGACATCGGCATGGCGTTCGCGGCGGGCAATACCGCGAGCGCAGAGCGCCATGCGCGTTGCAAGTAGAGCATGCAGGCGAGTTGCGGGCGCGGCCGCTGAAAGCCGCCTCTCGGGACGCGTGCATCGTCGCCATCCGGGGGCCGCGATCTACTTCGCAAGCAGACCGGCGACATCGGCATGGCGTTCCCGGCGGGCAATACCGCGAGCCCGGAGCGTCATGCGCGTTGCAAGGATCGCATCAAAGCACAATGCGGTGCGGCCCGCGGAGAACCGCCTCTCGCGACGGCGGCATCGCCGCCATCCCGCCGCCGCGAACAGCGCGTGTTATGCGGTCCGAGTGACCGGCTTGCCGTCGCGCACCGCATCGGCCGCCTCGGGCCCCGCGTGTCCGGCCCGAGCCCGCCACGTTCTGAGCAGCAACGCGTTGGTCACGACGCTCACGCTCGAAAACGCCATCGCCGCGCCGGCGCACATCGGATCGAGCATGCCGAGCGCCGCGAGCGGAATGCCGATCAGGTTATAGACGAACGCCCAGAACAGGTTCTGCCGGATCTTGCGATAGGTGCGCCGCGAGATGTCGATGGCATCGGCGACGAGCGCGGGATCGCCGCGCATCAGCGTGATGCCCGCCGCTTCGATCGCGACGTCCGTGCCGCTCGCCATCGCGATGCCGATGTCGGCGGCGGCGAGCGCGGGCGCGTCGTTGATGCCGTCGCCCGCCATCGCCACGACGCCTTTCGCCGACGCCTTCAGTTGCGCGACGACCTGTGCCTTGTCGGCCGGCAGCGTCTGCGCGAACACGCGCTCCGGCGCGATGCCGAGCGCCCGCGCGACGGCATGCGCGCTGCCCGCGTTGTCGCCGGTCACGAGCGCGCTCGTCACGCCCATCTCCGAGAGCCGTTCGATGGCGGCGCGCGCGGCGGGCTTCACGGTGTCGCCGAACGCGAGCAGCGCGAGCACCGCGCCGCGCTCCGGCTCGAACAGCCACGAGATCGTGTTGCCCTGCGCTTCGAGTTGGCGTGCACGCTCGGCGAGCGCGTCGGGCACGGCCGCGTTCGATTCTTGCAGCCAGCGCCCGCTGCCGATGGCCAAGCGTCGAGGCGCACCAGCGTGCTCCGCCATCGCGACGTCCGCTTCCACGCCGCGCCCCGCGACTGCGCGCGCGGCGCTCGCTTCGAAACGCCGCGTCGCGTTGGCATCGCCTGCGGCAGCGGCCACTGCTTTCGCCAGCGGATGCTCGCTCATGCGCTGCACGGCCGCCGCGAGCGCGAGCGCCTCGTCGCGATGCTGGCCCGGCGCGGCGTCGAACGCGACGAGCGCCGGCCGCCCGACGGTGAGCGTGCCGGTCTTGTCGAACGCGACGATTTCGATGGCATGCGCGCGCTCCAGCGCCTCGGCGTCTTTGATGAGGATGCCCTGACGCGCCGCCACGCCGGTGCCCGCCATGATCGCGGTCGGCGTCGCGAGGCCGAGCGCGCACGGGCACGCGATCACCAGCACCGCGACCGCATTGAGCAACGCCGTCTCGCCGCTTGCGCCGTGCAGCAGCCAGCCGGCGAGCGTGACTAACGCGATGCCGAGAATCGCCGGCACGAACACGGCCGACACGCGATCGACGAGCCGCTGGATCGGCGCCTTCTCCGCCTGCGCGGATTCGACGAGCCGGATGATGCGCGCGAGCGTCGTCTCCGCGCCGACGGCGGTGGTTTCGATGGCGATCACGCCTTCACCGTTGATCGAGCCGCCTGTCGCACGCGCGCCCGGTTCCTTGGCGACCGGCAGGCTTTCGCCGGTAATCAGCGATTCGTCGATATGCGTGCGGCCCTCGCGCACGATGCCGTCCACCGGCACGCGCTCGCCCGGCCGCACGATGGCGATATCGCCGATCCGCACGTCCGCGAGCGCGATTTCGCGTTCCCGCGCGGGATCTGCGGCATCGCGGATGCGCGCCTTGTCCGGGCGAAGCGCGTTGAGCGCGCGGATCGCGTCGGTCGTCTGACGCTTCGCGCGGGCCTCCAGCCACTTGCCGAAGCGCACCAGCGTGATGACCACCGCCGACGCCTCGAAATACAGATGCGCGTGGCCGTGCGCGAACATCTGATAGACGGACACGCCCCAGGCCGCCGACGTCCCGAGCGCGACGAGCAGATCCATGTTGCCCGAGAGCGCCCGCACGGCGCGATAGCCGCCGACGTAGAAACGCCATCCGAAGCCGAACTGCACGACGCTTGCGAGCGCCAGTTGCAGCCACGGCGAGAGATCGAGGCCGAGCATCGGCGCAAGAAGCGGCATCGAAAGCACCGCGCTGCCGATGACCGCCGCCAGTTCCCGGTCGCGCGTGTGCAATGCGTCGACGGCGGGCGGCGCGTCAGGAACGATGCGCGTCGCTTCGTACCCGGCCTTTGTGATGGCGGCGAGCAGTTGGTCGTCGGTGACGGCGTCGCTCGCGTGCACGGTGGCGCGCTCGGTCGCGAGATTGACGGCGACGGCATCCACGCCCGGCACGCGCTTGAGCATCTTTTCGACGCGCGCGACGCACGACGCGCACGTCATGCCGCCGACGGCGAATTCGGCGGTCCGTTCCGATTGAGTTGAAGCCGATGACATGGTGAAACGCTCCGGATCTGGCTGAACGGACGCAATTCCCGTTCTCATGCATCCAGTATCGACCTTCCCATGACTGGAAGGTCAAGCGCGGTTCTCAGCCGCGCGGCGGGTCGTTCAGCGTGGCGGACATGACGTCGGCGAGCGCGTGCGCCGCATCGCCGCCGCGCTGACGCAGACCCGCGACCGCGCCCAAGCGGTCGGCATCGGTTTTGTTCTGCGAGAGCTTCGCCTTGCCGACGAGCCGCGTCACCTCGATCTCGATGCCGACGATCGCGCCCAGCAGCTCGTCGATGTAATCGCGCGGCGCGTCGCCCATCTTCCACGGCGCGGGCTCGGCCGCTTCCATCTTGCGCGTGAGCCGCGCGACGACGCCGCGCACGTACGCTTCGTCGTCGCGCACGGTGATGCGGCCGTGCGCATGCACGACGAAATAATTCCACGTCGGTACCTGCCGATGCGTGTCCTGCTTGCTTGGATAGAAGTTCGGCGAGATATACCCGGCTTCGCCCTGAAAGATCACGAGCACGTTCTCGCCCGGCGCGACTTCTTTCCAGACCAGATTGGCCCGCGCCACATGCGCCCGCAGAACGCCGTGCTCGCCCGCATTCGCGTCCAGTTCGAACGGAATATGATTTGCGTCCAGCCCGTTCGGACCGTGCGTGACGAGCGCGCCTAACGGGTTCGCGGCGATCAGCGCGTGAAGCACGTCGGCGCGGTTTTCTTCGAAATGGGCGGGCAGATACATCGGTCGGCTCTGTGACGGTGGCATGAAGAACAGCAGGAAACCCGATGTTACGCGATGCCGGCGCATGCGGTTTGCTTCCGTCATCAGCGCCTGATGACGGTTTTGGCAGTGGCTCCTTGCCTATCATCAGCGGATACGTTAAAACCCGAATTTCGAGATAGTTTCCGCGCCCGTAACAAAGGCGCAAACGTTAAGGCGGCAGCATCGGTTTGCGCGCCGGAAGTTGCGTCAACCCATGCGAAACAAGAACCGGACTCCCATTCGAATGAACCTACCACGACGCTGGACCTTCCCGCTCAACGCCGCTTTCTGTCTAGGCGCAAGCATCGCCGGAACGAGCCTCCTGTCCGGCTGCGCGGCGAACAAGCCGCCCGAAGCCAAAGCCAGCACCGGCTGGGTGAAGGACCAGGTGGCGGATGCCTACACGTTCGGCTTTCCGCTCGTTGCCTCGGACATCGCCCGCGAGCGCGCGAGCGGCAACGCGGCGCAGTCCGGCCGCGCGCCGCTCAATACGTTCCGCCACGCGAGCGCGCTGCCGCCCGTCGGCGCAGCGGGCTGGCCGAGCGTCGATACGCTCGACTCGACCGCATGGCTGGATGTGTCGGCCGATCCGGTGATCGTCTCGCTGCCCGCCGCGCCGCGCGGGCGATATCTGGACGCGCGCGCCTTCGACGCGTGGACCAACGCGCTCTATTCGAGCGCCGATACCACGCCGTATCCGAAGATGCAGTCGATCGCGTTCGTGCCGGCGGGCTTCAGCGGCACGCTGCCCGCGGATGCCACGCGCGTCGAGTGCCGCACGCGCTACGTGTGGCTGTCGGTGCGCGTGCGCGTGAATGGCTCGCGCGACGTGCGCGAGGCGCGCAAGCTGCAAACCGCGATGCGCATCGAGCCGCTCACGCCCGCGAAAGGCTCCGTCGCCGATGCGACGCCTGCCGTCACCGGCGCGTGGCCCGGCGGCAGCAGCGGGCAGCAGCCGGCGGTGCCGCCGCTGCCCGCCGCGCCGCCGACGGCATCGCCCGGCGCGCAGGCCGAATCGCTCGACGCAAGGGCCTTCTTCGCGCGTCTTGCCCGCTCGCTCGACGACAACCCGCCCGCCACCGCCGACACGCCCGCGATGAGCCGTCTCGCCGCCATCGGCGTGAAGCCCGGCGAGCCGGTGCAGTTCAAGACGACGGACGCGCCGGTGCTCGACGCGGGCATCGCGGAGGCGCGCGAGCGGCTCTCGACCGTGCCGCCCAACGCGATCACGAAGAACGGCTGGACGTGGTTCGGCGACGGCGTCGGCAACTACGGCACCGACTACACGCTGCGCGCGTATCTCGCGCGGCGGCAGACGGCGACGAGCACGAAAGACGGCGAAGCGAAGCCGGTCGCATCCGTCGACAGCGATGGGCACGCGCTGAACGGCGCGAACGACTACGTGCTGCACTTCGAGCCGAATCAGCTTCCGCCGGTGCGCGGCTTCTGGACGCTCACGGCCTACACGAAAGACGGCGCGCTCGCCGATGCCAAAGTGCCGCGCCTGTCCCTTTCCGACCGCGACCGCCTGAAGAAGAATCGCGACGGCTCGATCGACGTGATCGTGTCGTCGGAGTCGCCGGGCAAGGCGCGAGCGTCGAACTGGCTGCCCGCGCCCGCGGGCGAGTTCCAGCTGGCCATGCGGCTCTATGCGCCGAAGCCGCAGGCGAGCGACGGCACGTGGGCGCCGCCGCCCGTGCAGCGGCAATAGCGTCTTCCCGCACGTCTTCTCGCGCCGCGTCATCGAAGAGTTTTGACAACGTTGGCGCGGCGCATCGTCGTATACTCGGGCATCCTCCTTCCGAGACGGCGAGATCGCGCCGCGCCGATGCGCGCATCGCGTCGCCGCGCATCGCATGTCAAGCACCACGAAGTCAACGTTCACCACGGCCGGGCAGACCTTGCGCGGCGTGGTCCACGCGCCCCGCACGCGGCGCATCGCCATCGGGTTCGTCGTCGCGCTGCTGGTGATCGGGCTGCTCGGGTTCTTCGTCGCGCCGCCGGTCATCCGGCACGTTGCCGAACAGCAGCTTTCGACACAGCTCGACCGCCCGGTGAGCATCCGGCGCGTCGCGCTCAATCCCTATACGCTCGATTTCGAAGCCGATGACGTGCATATCGGCGAATCCCGCGCGCAAGGCCCGAACGCGCCCGGCTTCGTGGATGTGTCGCGGCTCGTGGTGCGCACGTCGTGGACGTCGCTGTTCCGGCTCGCGCCGGTCATCGATGAACTGAAGATCGACTCGCCGCGCATCAACATCGTCCGGTACGACGCCGAGCATTTCAATTTCTCCGATCTGATCGCGAAGTTCTCGAAGCCTTCGTCGCCGCCCTCGGAAAAGCCCGCGCGGTTTTCGGTGTCGAACATCCGGATCGAGAATGGCCGCATCGTCGTCGACGACAGGCTCACGAAAACCAAGCACACCATCGACCGCTTCGCGCTCGGCATTCCGTTCATCGCGACATTGCCGTCCGCCACGGATATCTTCGTGACGCCGCTTTTGCAGGCGCGCATCGACGGCTCGCCGCTCGTGCTGAAGGGCCGCACGAAGCCGTTCGCGCAGTCGCGCGAATCGGAAATCGCGCTGACGCTCGACGGGCTCGACGTGCCGCAATTGGCGTCGTACGCGCCCGCCTCACTGCCGGTCGCGGTCAAGAGCGGCCGGCTTTCGACCGATCTGAACGTGCGTTTCGCGATTGCGGGCGACGTGCCGACCATCCGCATCGACGGCACCGCCGATCTCGCCGACGCCGCCGTGACCGACCGCGCGAACGCGCCGCTCATCGCCGCTCGCGCGCTGCACGTCAAGATCGCGGATATGCAGCCGCTGCGCAGCGTCTATCACTTCGACGAAATCACGCTGTCCGGGCCGGATGCGCATATCACGCGCGACGACTCGGGCGTGTACAACGTGACAAAGCTCGCGTCGCCTTCGAAGCCTGAAGCCACGAAGCCCGCGGATAGCAAGTCACCGCCGCTCGACCTCGCGATCGGCCATCTCGCCATCGACGGCGGGCGCCTCGCGTATGCCGACGATCTGCTGAAGCAGCATGTCGAAGCCGCGCTGACGAACCTCGCCGTCACGCTCGACGGCTTCTCCACGCTCGGCAAGACGCCCGCGCGCTACACGCTCAAGACGGCGTCGGACAAGGGCGGCACGCTCGCGGCGTCGGGCAACGTCACGCTAGCCGCCCACACGGCAGACGCGAAGCTCGCGCTCGACGCGTTGGCGCTCCCGCCGCTGCAGCCGTACATCGCGAACATGGTGGCGGCGCGCGTCGTCGCGGGTACGGTGAGCGCGAATCTGCCGGTGTCGGTCGACTGGTCGAAGCCCGATGCGGGCGCGCAGGTCGGCGCGGGCGATGTCACGGTCGCTGGTCTCACGCTCGTTCCGTCGAATGCGGCGGGCGCAGCGCCGATCAAGCTCGGATCGGCGGTCGCGAAGATCGGCAAGGTCGACGTGGCCGCGCGCACCGCCGCGCTCGACAGCGTGCGGGTGAGCGGCCTCGCGCTGGAGGCGACGCGCCGCAAGGACGGCAGCATCGATCTGGCGGCGCTCGCGGGACCGCACGAGGCCGCGCCCGAGCAAACGGCGACGCGCAAGGTGCAGAAGGCGCAGCAGGCCGGTCCGGCGTGGCGCTATCAGATCGGTCAGATCGGGCTGGACGGCGCATCGGCCACGTTCACCGACGAAACGGTCGCGCGGCCGGTGAAGCTGAGCGTCGCGCCGCTGTCGGTCGATGTCAGGCAGTTCAGCGATGACATGACCAAGCCGCTTCCCCTCGACGGCAAGCTCACGCTGAACGGCCGCGGCGCGCTCGCCGTGAATGGCAATGTCACCCTCAGTCCGCTCAAGGTCGCGCTGCATGTGAAGGGCGATCAGGTGGATGTGTCCGCGTTCGAGCCGTATTTCGGCGACAAGCTCAACGTCGAATTGGCGAGCGCGGCGCTCAACGCGAACGGCGACGTCACGATGTCGGGCAGCGGCAAGACGCTCGCGGCGTCGTACAAGGGCGACGCGTCGCTCACCGACGTGCGCATGATCGACAAGGCGACGTCCGACCGCTTCGCCGGCTGGAAGCTGCTGGGCCTCACGAATCTGAAGGCGAGCTACGGCGAGCGCGGCACGGACGTTGAGGCGGCGCGCGTCACGTTCGCCAATTTCTACGGGCGCGTGCTGCTGGATGCGCAGGGCAAGCTGAACCTGAAGAACGTCGTGGCGAGCGACCACGCGGCGGCGCAGTCGGTGACGCAGCCGGCGGCGTCTGTGTCAGCCTCGGCGCCGGTTGCCGCGAGCGCGCCCGCCGACACGGCGAAGTCCGGGCCGCCGGTGAACCTGCGCTTCTGCGAGCTCGTCTTGCAGAACGGCCGCGTCACGTACACCGACAACTTCATCAAGCCGAACTACACGGCGAATCTCGTGGCGATCAACGGGACCATCGGCGCGTTCGGCACGCAATCCACGACGCCCGCGCCCGTCGACGTCACCGCGAAGCTGGCGGCCAACGGACCGGTGTCGATCAAGGGGCAGGTGAATCCGCTGATCGCGAAGCCCGCGCTCGATCTGACCGCGAGCGCGCACGACGTGGAGTTGACGAACCTCACGCCGTATTCGGCGAAATACGCGGGCTACCCGATCACCAAGGGCAAGCTGAACGTCGATCTGCACTACATGCTCGCCGACGACAAGCTGACGGCGAACAACCACCTGTTCATCGACCAGTTGACCTTCGGCGATCACGTCGACAATCCGAGCGCGACGAAGCTGCCGGTGCGGCTCGCGGTGTCGCTCTTGAAGAACTCGCGCGGCGAAATCGACGTGAACATTCCGATTTCGGGCTCGCTGTCGAATCCGGAATTTTCGGTCGGCGGGCTCGTGTGGCAGGCCATTCTGAACCTCGTGCAGAAGGCCGTCACCGCGCCGTTCTCGCTGCTGGCGCATGCGTTCGGCGGCAGCGGCGAGGAGTTGAACTACGTTGAATTCGACGCCGGCTCGGCCACGCTCACCGATGCCGCGCAGAAGAAACTCGACACCATCGCGAAGGCGCTCGCGGACAAGCCGTCGATCCGGCTGGACGTTACGGGCCGCGTCGATCCGAAGGTGGACGAACCGGGCTTGCGCAGCGCGTGGCTCGACGCGCAGGTGAAGCGCGCGAAGGTGCGCGACATTTCGGGCAATGGCGAAAACGTCGACTGGGCGAGCGTGAAGGTGTCCGGCGACGACTACGACAAGTACCTGACGAAGGTCTACAAGTCGGCCGATTTCAAGAAGCCGCGCAATATGATCGGTTTGACCAAGACTGTGCCGGATGCCGACATGAAGGCTGCGCTGCTGCAGAACGCGCCGGTCGACGAAGCGTCGTTGCGCGACCTCGCGCAGCGGCGCGCGCAGGCGGTGCAGGAATATTTCGACGGCAAGATCGACAGCAGCCGGATCTTCGTGGTCGCGCCGAAGCTGACTGCCGACGGCATCGACGATAAAGGCGCGGGAAGCCGCGTCGATCTAGGCCTGAAATAGCGGCGTTAGCCGAACGGACGATCTCGAAGAACAGCGAGGGGCGAATTACGATGAGCCAAACCGGAGATTCGAAAGAAGACGGGAGTCAGCCGATGGGAACGCCTTACGAGCAGGACGTTGTCGCGTGGGCCAGGGAACAGGCCGCGCTGCTGCGTGCAGGGAAGCTCACGGCCATCGATATCGAGCATATCGCAGAGGAAATCGAGGACGTGGGCAAGAGCGAACAACGCGAACTGGCGAGCCGGATGTCGGTGTTGCTGGCGCATTTGTTGAAGTGGACGTATCAGCACGCAAGACGCAGCAAGAGCTGGAGCCATACCATCCGCACGCAGCGCAAAGAAGTGGAGTACGCGCTCAACGAAGCGCCGAGCCTGCGCGGAAAGTTCGACGACGCGGCGTGGATCGACGTGGTCTGGTCGCGCGCACGCAATCTCGCGGAATCGGAAACGGGTCTGGATATCGACGCGTTTCCCGAGACGTGCCCCTGGCCGATGGCGCAGGTTCTCGATCCGGAGTTTTATCCTGACTGAGCGGAGGCCCGCCTCCGCTCTAATGCGCCGCCGCCGCGGCCCCGCCTCCACCGCCCTTCGCCACCTTCGTGATCCAGATAAGCGGGATGATCAGAATGAAGATCACCGCCGAGATCAGGAAGATATCGTTCAGGCCCATCATCGCGGCCTGCGAATTCACGGTGAAGTTGAACATGCCGCGTGCCTGTGCTTCGCTGATATCGAGCGTCGATTGCGACGCGCCGAGCGCCTGCCAGAACGTCGGATTGAAGGCGTTGGCCTGCTCGGTGAGCCGCTCGTGATGCAGCGCGATGCGATCGTCCCACGCGTTGCCGGCGAGCGACGTGCCCACCGCGCCGCAAAACACTCGCGCGAAGTTCGATAAACCGGCCGCCGCCGGAATCTTCGAAGGCGGCAGGCCCGACAGCACGATGGCCGTCAGAGGCACGAAGAACATCGCCATCGGAATGCCCTGAAGCAGCGTCGGCAGCACGAGATGGAACGTGTCGATCTCGATCACGTATTTCGAGCGCAGCCAGAACACGAACGCAAAGCCGATGAACGCCATCGTCGCGATCACGCGGGCGTCGCTGCGCGGCAGGATCTTGCCCATGATCGGCGCGAGTATCACGGCGAAGACGCCGAGCGGCGCGGTAACGAGGCCGGCATCGACGGAGCGGTAGTTCAGGTACTGCTGCATCCACTGCGGCAGAAGCACGAGGTTGCCGAAGAAGACGCCGTACGCCACTGAAATCGCCACCGTGCCGCCGAAGAAATTGCGGCCGGTGAAGAGCCGCAAGTCCACCACCGGATTCGCCTCCGTCAGTTCCCACACGACGAAGAACGCGAACGAAATGGCCGCGACGATCGCCAGCACGACGATCACCGGTGACGAGAACCAGTCGAGGTCGCGTCCCTTGTCGAGCATGATCTGCAGCGACGCCACCCACGCGACGAGCAGCGCGAGCCCGATTACGTCGATCGGCGCCTTGCGCGTCGGCGATTCACGCGTGCGGTAGATGAACCATGTCACGCCCGCCGCGAAGATGCCCACCGGTATGTTGATGTAGAAGATCCACGACCACGAATAGCTGTCGGTGATCCAGCCGCCGAGCGCGGGGCCGGCAATCGGCCCGACGGTCGCGGTCATCGCCCAGAGGGAGAGCGCCATCGACGCTTTCTCTTTCGGATACGAGCCGAGCAGAATGGCCTGCGAAAGCGGAATCAGCGGCCCGGCCACCGCGCCTTGCAGCACGCGGGCAATCAGCAGCACCGGCAAATTCGGCGCGAGCCCACAGAGCCACGACGACAGCACGAACATCAGAATCGCGCCGACGAAAAGCCGGATCTGCCCGAGCCGTTGCGTGAGCCAGCCGGTCAGCGGAATGGAAACCGCGTTCGACGCCGCGAACACGGTGATGACCCACGTGCCCTCGTTCACTGACACGCCGAGGTTGCCGGAGATCGTCGGAATCGCGACGTTGGCGATCGACGAGTCGAGCACGTTCATGAAGGTCGCGAGCGCCACGGCAAAGGTGGCGAGCACGAGTTGGCCGCCCTTGAGCGGCGGCGGAGGCGGTGCGGCGGTGGTTTGCGGCGGCGTGCTCATGCATCTCCCGGCGAAGCGCCGCGACGTTCAGGTCGCGGCCGGATGTCAACGAATCCGCCAGTGTGCCTGCGCTTCAAAAAAGCTGCAGAGCCGCCGCCCGCAGCTTACTTCGCTGAAATGTCGATGTTGCCGAGATACTTCTTCGCGTACTTGTCGATGGTGCCGTCCGCCTTCACCTTCGCGATGGCCGCGTCGAGCTTGGTCTTCAGCGCATCGTCGCCCTTGCGGATGCCGTACGCGATGCCGCTGCCGAGAATCTTGTCGTCGCGCACCGGCGCGCCGGCGAACGAGAAGCCTTCGCCGTCCGGCTTCGAGAGGAAGCCGCTTTGTCCGGCGGGCGCGAGCACGAGCGTCGCGTCGAGACGGCCGGACTTGAGGTCCGCATAGACCTGATTCTGGTCCTGATACGGCACGATCTTCACGCCTTCATTCTCCCAGTGCGCCTTGGCGAACGTCTCCTGAATCGAGCCTTGCAGCACGCCCACGCTTTTGCCTTTCAGCGCCGCCGCCGTCGGTTCGATCCCGCTGCCCGTCTTCGCGATGAGTTGCGTCGGCACGCGATACACGACCGTCGTGAAGTCGATCGCCTGACGGCGCTGCTCGGTGGCGTTCATCGCGGAATTGATCGCGTCGAACTTGCGGCCCTGCAGCGCGGGAATCAGGCCGTCGAACGACGTTTCGACCCATTTGCACTGCATCTTCGCGGCGGCGCAGACGGCGTTGCCCACGTCGATATCGAGTCCTTGCAGTTCGCCCGTCGCCGATTTCGATTCGAACGGCGGGTATTGCGCTTCGACGCCGAAGCGCAGGGTGTCGGCGGCGAGCGCCGCGCCGCTCGCGAGCGAGCACGCGACGAAAAGCGCGGCGGCGAGGTGGTTCTTCTTCATCGTGGTCTCCGGGAAATCAAAGGGCTAAATCTGGCAAAGGCGGCGCGCGCCTTCGATGAGCGTATCGTCGTCCTTCGCGAACGACAGGCGAATCAGGCGATTGTCGGTGCCGTCCGTGTAGAACGCGGACAGCGGAATGGTCGCGACGCGCGCCTCGCGGATCAGCCGCAGCACGAAATCGCTGTCGGGCGCGTCCGAGATGGCGCTGTAGCGCGCGAGCATGAAGAAACTGCCTGCGCTCGGCAACAGTTCGAAACGCGAGCCGGCGAGCGCGCGGGCGAGCACGTCGCGCTTATGCTGATAGAACGGCCCGAGATTCAGATAGCTCGATTCGTCCGCGAGCGCCTCGGCGAACGCCATTTGCATCGGCGTGTCGGCGGAGAAGGTCATGAACTGGTGAATCTTGCGGATCTCGGCGGTCAGCGCGGCGGGCGCGAGGCAATAGCCGACGCGCCAGCCCGTCACGTGATACGACTTGCCGAACGACGACACGATCACGCTGCGTTCGGCGAGCGCCGGATAACGCGCCATGCCGTGATGCGGCGCGCCGTCGAACACGACGTGCTCGTACACTTCGTCCGACAGCACGACGATCTTCGTATCGCGCGTGAGCGCCGTGAGCCGCTCGATGTCGGCGGGCGTGAACGCGCTGCCCGTCGGATTGTGCGGCGTGTTGACGAGGATCATCCGCGTCTTCGGCGTGATGGCGGCGGCGACTTCGTCCCAGTCGATGCGGAAATTTTCCGGCGACAGCTTGATCGCGATCGGCGTCGCGCCCTGAAGCTGCACGATCGGCGCGTAGCTGTCGAACGACGGTTCGAAGTAGATCACCTCGTCGCCGGGATGCACGAGCGCGCTGATGCTCGCGTACAGCCCTTCGCTCGCGCTCGCGACCACGGTCACTTCCGTGCCCGGATCGTACTGCGCGCCGTAGACTTTCTGCGTCTTCAACGCGATGGCCTCGCGCAGCGCCAGCACGCCGGACATCGGCGAATACTGGTTATGTCCTGCCTGCATGGCTCGCGTGACGCCTTCGACGAGCCTCGGATCGCACGCGAAATTCGGCGCGCCTTGCGACAGATTCAGCGCGTGATGCTCTTCGGCAAGCTGGCCGATCACGGTAAAAATGGTGGTGCCGACTTTCGGCAGCTTCGATTCGGGAATACAGGCGCTGTGCACGACGGCTCGCTCCAATAGACAGTGCGACGATTCAACCGCGGCAATAAACGGCCGACAATCGAAACTTTGTCATACTAGCCATGTGCGCCGCTCATGGCTCCTTTCGTTAACCCGATGAAACCGCTGCCCTCGCTCGACGTTCTCAAGACTTTTCTCGTGGTCGCCCAGAAGCTGAACTTCACGCGCGCCGCCGATGCGCTCAACGTGACGCAGGGCGCGGTCAGCCGGCAAATCGCGGGACTGGAGGCGCAGCTCGGCTACGCGCTGTTCGTGCGGCAGGCGCGCGGGCTTGCGCTCACGCATCACGGCGCGCTGCTCATCGCGCCGTTGCAGCAGGCGTTCGCGCAGATCGGCGACGCGCTCGCCAAGGGCGGCAGCGCCTCGGGAACCTTGCGCGTCAAGTGTCCGACCTGCGCGATGCGCTGGGTGCTGCCGCGCGTGATCCGCCTGCAGAACGAGCGGCCCGAACAGGTCGTGGAAGTGACGGCGTCGGTGTCGCACGGCGTCGAGTTCAATGCCGAACAGTTCGACGCCGCCATCGTCTTCAGTCCGACGTCCGCGAAGCCGTCGGGCAAGGGCCTGACGGTGCATCATCTGTTCGATGAAGTGCTCACGCCGGTCTGCGCGCCCGAACTCTGGAAACCGCGCGGCAACGCGGAGCCGACGCCCGACGACCTCGCGGGCCAGACGCTGCTGCACCCGACGCGCGATCGCCGCGACTGGCTCTTGTGGCTCGGCGCGTACGGCTACGACGGCTTGCCGTCCGCGAAGGCGCAGCATTTCGACACGCTCGACCTCGCGATCTCGTCGGCGATGCAGGGCCTGGGCGTCACGATTGGCGATGTCTCGCTGATCGAAGAAGACCTGCGCGCGAAACGCGTGATCGCGCCATTCGCGTTGCGCGTGCCTAGCGGCGCGGCCTACTACCTCGTCTATCCGGAGCGGCCGGCGCCGTCGCCCGCGTTGCAGCAGTTCGCGCAGTGGCTGAACGGCGAAGCCGCGGCCACGCGCGACAACCTGCGTCCTCAATAGTGCCTACATGCCGTGCTTGGTGACGACGGTTTCCCATTGCCCGTTCTTCACCTGATACAGCGTCGATGACGCGTTCTTCAGCGCGCCGTTGTCGTCGAACGCAATGGGACCCGTGATGCCCTCGAACGAAATCTTCTTCAGCACCGGCCGATACACCTTCGGATCCGCGGATTTCGCCTTGTCCATTGCGTGGATGGCGGCCCACGCCGCGTCGTAGCCGAACGGCGCGTACGACAGAATCGCGACGCCGAAGCGCTTCTGGAACTTGTCGCTGAACGCCTTGCCTTGCGGCAGCTTGTCGAGCGGGCTGCCGTATTCCCACGCCTGCGCGCCTTCGGCGGCGTCGCCCGCGAGCTTTAGAAAGTCGGCGTCCATCACGCCGCCGCCGCCTACGAACTGCGCGTTGACGCCGAGCTGCTTCATGCGCTTGACGACCGCCGCCGCTTGCCGGTCCAGTCCGCCGAAGAAGATCAGGTCCGCGTTGAGGGACTTGATGCGCGTGAGTTGCGCGCTGAAATCGACGGTCTGGTTGTCGCTGAATTCGCGGCCGACGATATTGCCGCCTTTCGCTTTCACCGCTTTCTCGAACTCGTCGGCTTCGCCCTGACCGAAGGCCGTCCGGTCGTCGATGATCGCGATGCGCTTTGCTTTCGTCGTCGTGACGGCGTACGCGCCGGCATTGCCCGCGTTCTGCGCGTCGCTGGAAATCACCGTGAACACGTTCTCGAGGCCGCGCGTCGTGATGGTCGGATTCGTCGCGGCCGGATCGATCATCGGAATGCCGGCGTTGTTGTAGATGGGCGAAGCGGGCAGCGTCGTGCCCGAATTGAAATGACCGACGACGACGGCCACGCCGTCATCGACGAGCTTCTGCGCCGCCTGCACGCCGACGCGCGGGTCCGCCTGATCGTCTTCCGCCTGAATCTCGAACTTCGCCGTCTTGCCGCCGATGCTGATCTTCTTGGCGTTCGCCTCGTCGAGCGCGAGCTGCACGCCGTTCTGGAGATCCTTCCCGTAGCCCGCGTTCGCGCCCGTGAGCGGCGCGGCGAAGCCGATCTTGACCGTGACGTCTTCGGCGGCGGCGGTCATGGGCGCGGCGGCGAGTGCGGCGCTCGCGCACGCCACCAGCCATGCCAAGGGTTTGACGCTCGTACGGATACGCATGGTTTCCTCTCCTTTTGTGGTTTGGCAATCCAGGAACGCGGCTACTGCATGGAACATGACCAATTACCCGCCCGCAAGACGGAGTTGCCCTCGTCGCGGCGAAAGTCGCATCCGGGCCCGCATGACGGCGGACAAGCGCAATGTAGGAAGCCAAATTGGCCGCGTCTTGTCGATTCGTCGCGCGGCGACTGCGGATTTCGGCACAGGCGCGGCAGGGCGCTTCTTCAGACGCGGCGCGGCGTCACGCGTTTCGCCGAGCCTGGGTGCGCGACGATTCGTGCCGCGTCATGCGCTGCGCCTATCACGCCGATGAAAACGCGCCATTTGACACGAGTGCATATACACATATAAGCTACGAGTCATGTCAACGCACTCATCTCCTCTCGACTGCAACTGCTTCGCCATCCGGCAGGCCGCGCGTTATGTGTCGCAACTCTACGAGCGGCACATGGGCGAAGTCGGCCTGACTTCGGCGCAATTCACGCTGCTCGCGTCGATTGCGCGCAAGCCCGGCGTGCAGATGGTCGAACTCGCGGACGCCATGGTCATGGACCGCACGACGCTCGTGCGCGCGCTCAAGCCGCTTCAGCGCGACGGCATGGTGCAGGCGGATCAGCAGTCGCCGAATTCGCGCGCGGTCGGTCTCACGTTGACGGCGGCGGGCAAGGCGCTGCTCGCGCAGGGCGTCGAGAAGTGGCGGACGGCGCAGGCGGAATTCGAGCAGAAATACGGCGAGAAGCGCGCGAAGTCGCTGCGTCAGATGCTGTTCGAAATCACCGCAATGGATTGAATCAACGAAACCGGGCACGCAGAACCGCGTGCCTTTTTCATGTCGGCCAAAGTGCATATGCACTAACAGGAGCAGTCATGCAGATCAAGGGAAAGGTCGTACTCGTCACCGGCGCGAATCGCGGTCTCGGCAAGCAGTTTGCGAAGTCGCTGTTGCAGGCGGGCGCCGCCAAGGTTTATGCGGCGGCGCGCGATCCGGGCAGCGTGGATATCGAAGGCGTCGAAGCCATCCGCCTCGACGTCACGAAGCCCGCCGACATCGCCGAAGCCGCGGCCAAGTACACGGACGTGCAGATCGTCGTCAACAACGCGGGGGCGTTGGCGCGCGGCGCGCTGGTCGATCCGGCATCGACGCAAGACATGCGCGATCTTTTCGAAGTCAACGTGATCGGCCCGCTCGCCGTGACGCAGGCGTTCGCGCCCACGCTCAAGAAGAACGGCGGCGGCGCGGTCATCAACGTGCTGTCCGTGCTGAGCTGGGTCGCGCTGCCGGACGCCGGCGCTTACAGCGCGTCGAAGTCGGCGGCGTGGGCGGTGACCAACGCGCTGCGCGGCGAGTTGCGCGAACAAGGCACGCTCGTGGTCGGCGTGCATCCGGGCTACATCGACACCGACATGGTCGCGGAAGTCAGCGCGCCGAAGATCTCGCCCGCGAGCGTGGTCGAGCAAGTGCTCGCGGCTGTCGAGCGCGACGAAGAAGAAGTGCTCGTGGATGACACCGGCCGCGGCGTCAAGCAGTCGCTGTCCACCGCGAAGCCGATCTACATCACCGGCATTCCCGGTTAAGCCGGCTTCTGCGCCTTCTGCATTTCTTCGAAGCCGGCGGCGGCTTCCTGCACGTCGGGCGGGAAGTCGCCGAACTCCTGAACTTGGCGCACTTCGATGATCTCGTTCGCCGAAGCAGGGCACCGCTTCGCCCATTCGATCGCCTCTTCGCGCGACTTCACCTGAATCATCCAGTAGCCGCCGAGCACTTCCTTCGCCTCCGCGAACGGCCCGTCGGTCACGCGCGGCTTGCCGCCTTCGAACGTGACGCGCGCGCCCATCGACGGCGGATGCAGTCCGTCGAGCGCCAGCAGCACGCCGGCCTTCTGCAACTCTTCGTTATACTTCATCATCGCGGCGACGGCTTCAGCGCTCGGCATCGCGCCCGGCTCCGCGCTTTCGTAGCCGCGCGGGATCATCAGCATCATGAATCGCATGGGAGTGCTCCTGTTCGAGGTCGACAAACGCGCGGTTTCGCGCGCTCACACCTTACGACGCGCACGCCGCCGCGCGATCGACACGAGCCGTCGAATTTTCGCTTAGGCGTTTATCCCTATCCGATTCGGGTTGCCTTCCGGACGAACACCGTCGAATAATGTAATCCATTACATTTCGTTCGCCGCCCGGCGCGCAGCATGTCCGATCCCGTGCGTCCTCCCGAGGAAGTATCGATTGCCGACGTTGCCCGGCGTGCCGGCGTGTCCGTCGCCACGGTGTCGCGCGTGCTCAATAGCCACAGCAATGTGCGCGAGGCCACGCGCGAGAAAGTGCGCGAGGCGGTCGCGGCGAGCGGCTATCGCGTGAACGAACTTGCGCGCAATCTGCGCACGGCCGAAAGCCGCCTGCTTCTCACGATGGTCCCCGACTTCGGCAACCCGTTCTATGCGGCAATCGTGCGCGGCATCGACACCGTCGCGCGGCAGAACGGCTACTTCATGCTTCTCTGCGACACGGGCGCCGACCCATTGCGCGAGCGCAGCTACTTCGACCTGCTGCGCGGGCGTCGCGCGGACGGCGCGATCTGTCTCGACCCTGCCGCCGTGCAGAAGGCACTCGTCGAGCAGGCGTCGACGCTGCCGTGGGTGGCGTGCTGCGAATTCGATCCGGCCGCGCGCGTGCCTTACGTGGGCATCGACAACCATCTTGCCGCAGGCGATGTCGTGCGTTATCTGTTGGACAAGGGCCACGAGCGCATCGCGCTGATCAACTCGGGCGAAGGCTATCTGTATGGCCGGCAGCGCCTCGCGGGGTATCGCGATGCGCTGCAGGCCGCGGGCATCGTCGCGAATCCGGCGTGGCAAGTCGAACTGGACAGCCTCGATTACGACGCCGGCGAGCGCGCCGCCCGGCAGCTCGCGTCGCTCGGGCGCGACCGGCCGACCGCCATCTTCGCCGTGTCGGATACGCTCGCCATCGGCGTGCTGAACGGCCTGCGCAGCGCGGGGCTGCGCGTGCCGGAAGATGTCGCAGTCGTCGGCTTCGATGACATCGCGGTGGCCGCCCACGCCGTGCCGCCGCTTACGACCGTCGCGCAGCCGATGCGCGCGCTCGGCGAGACGGCGGCGGAACTCTTGCTCAAGCGCCTGCGCGATCCGCGCGCGGAGGTGCCGGGCGTGCTGCTGCCGCATCGCCTGATACAAAGAAGGAGCGCCTGACGATGACCCTTGCCGTGCGCTTCGACGCAGTCGAGAAGAACTTCGGCCCGGTGCGCGTGCTCCACGGCGTGAGCTTCGATCTCGCGCCGGGGCGCATCTACGGCTTGCTCGGCGAAAACGGCGCGGGCAAGTCCACGCTCATGAAAATCCTCGCGGGCTACGAGCGCGCGAGCGCCGGCGACGTGCTGATCGACGGCACGCCCGCCGCGTTCGCAAGTTCGCGCGACGCCGAACGCGCGGGCATCGTGCTCATTCACCAGGAACTGAATCTCGCGGATCATCTGAGCATCACGCAGAACATGTTTCTCGGCCACGAGCTGCGCAAAGGCTTCTTCCTCGATGAACCCGCGATGCGCGAGGACGCCCGCGCCGCGCTAGGCGAAGTCGGCCTGCACAAGAATCCGGACACGAAAGTGCGCGAGTTGATCGTCGCGGAGAAGCAGCTTGTCGAGATCGCGAAGGCCATGCTGCGCGACACGCGCCTGCTCATCATGGACGAGCCGACCGCCACGCTGACGCCATCGGAAACGCAGCGCCTCTTCGCGCTGATGGCGCGCCTGAAGGAGGCGGGCACGACGATCGTCTATATCTCGCACAAACTCGACGAAGTGGAACGCGTGACCGACGAAGTGATCGTGATGCGCGATGGCCGCTTCGTCGCGCGCGCGCCGACCGCCGACCTCACGCGCCGCGAAATGGCGAACCTGATGGTAGGCCGCGAAGTCTCCGACATGTTTCCCGAGAAGCCCGCGCTCGCCGCCGACGCGCCGCTCGCGTTTCAGGTGGAAGGCGCGTCCGTGCCCGGATGGGCCGAAGGCGTGAGCTTTTCCGTGCGCCAGGGCGAAGTGTTCGGCTTCGCGGGGCTCGTCGGCGCGGGACGCACGGAACTGTTCGAGGCGCTCGTCGGCTTGCGGCCGCTCGCGGCGGGGCGCATCGCCATCGAAGGCGAGACCGTGAAGCTCAAGAACCCGCGCGACGCGATGCGCCACGGCATCACGTACTTGAGCGAAGACCGCAAGGGACGCGGCCTGCACGTGGACATGGCGCTCAAGGACAACCTGACGATGATGACGCTGGAACGCTACGCGCGGCCGCTCATCGATGCACGCGCCGAGCGCGACGCGCTGACGCTCGCGGTCAAGGACTTCGGCATTCGCACCGGCAATACGCGCAGCCGCGCCCGCATGCTCTCGGGCGGCAATCAGCAGAAACTGGCGCTCGCGAAGTTCCTGCATCCCGATCCGCGCGTGGTCGTGCTCGACGAACCCACGCGCGGCGTCGATGTCGGCGCGAAACGCGACATCTATTTTCTGATTCACCGCCTCGCCGCCGAAGGCCGCGCGGTGATCGTCATTTCTTCCGAGCTGATCGAACTGATCGGGCTGTGCCATCGCGTCGCCGTGATGCGCGCGGGCGAACTGGTCGCGACGCTCGGCATGGACCTTCTGACCGAAGAGAGGTTGATCGCGCATGCGACCGGCACACACTGAAGACACCGCGCAAGAAAGCCGCCTCACCGCCGTCGCGCGGTTTCTGCTCGGCGTCGGGCCGCTGATCGGGCTCATCGCGCTGTGCATCGGCGGCACGCTGTTGAACGGCGACTTCGCCACCTTCGACAACGCGATGAACGTGCTCACGCGCACGTCGTTCATCGGCATCATCGCGGTCGGCATGACCTTCGTCATCATCTCGGGCGGCATCGACTTGTCCGTCGGATCGATGGCCGCGCTCATCGCGGGCAGCATGATCTTCATGATGAACGGCCTGCTTCAGGGCGTGCACGGGCATGCGCTGCCGCCGCTTCTGATCGTCGCGCTCGGCATCGTGCTCGCGCTCGTGTTGGGCGCGCTCTTCGGCTTCGCGCACGGACTGCTCGTGACCAAAGGGCGTATCGAGCCGTTCATCGTGACGCTCGGCACGCTCGGCGTGTTTCGAGCGCTTCTGACGTGGCTCGCGGACGGCGGCGCGCTCACGCTCGACAATTCGCTCGTCGATCTCTACGGCCCCGTGTATTACGCGAGCCTCTTCGGCGTGCCGGTGCCGATCTGGATCTTCGCGATCGTCGCGGCGGGCGGCGCGCTCGTGTTGAACCGCACGGTGTTCGGGCGGCACGTGCAAGCCATCGGCTCGAACGAACAGGTCGCGCGCTATGCGGCCATTCGCGTCGATAACGTGAAGATCGCGACCTATGTGCTGCTCGGACTGTGCGTGGCCGTGGCGACCGTGCTCTACGTGCCGCGGTTAGGGTCAGCTACGCCGACGACCGGCCTCTTGTGGGAACTCGAAGCGATCGCCGCCGTGGTGGTCGGCGGCACGGCGCTCAAGGGCGGCGAAGGGCGCGTGATCGGCACGGTCATCGGCGCGATCCTGCTTTCGGTCATCAACAACATTTTGAACCTCACGAGCATCATCAGCGTGTATCTGAACGCGGCGGTGCAGGGCGCCGTGATCATCTTTGTAGCCTTCTTGCAGCGTGGCCGTCGGTAACTTTCTACTTCGAATAACAGGAGACATCGTCATGAAAAAACTGCTTCGCGCGCTCGGCGCGCTGACGCTCGCGGCGAGCGCGTTCGCCACGGCATCGTCCGCCTTCGCCGCCGACAAGGTCGTGCTCGGCGTCGCCATTCCGACGGCCACGCACGGCTTCACGGGCGGCATCGTCTGGTGGGCGAACGAGGCCAAGAAGGAACTGGAGAAGGCGCATCCCGATCTCAAGATCATCGTGAAAACGGCGTCCGGCGCCCCGGAGCAGGCCAATCAGCTACAGGATCTCGTGACGGTCAACAAGATCAACGCGCTCGTGATCTTCCCGTTCGAATCCGCGTCGCTCACGCAACCGGTCGCGCAGGTGAAGAAGAAGGGCGTGTACGTGACCGTGGTCGATCGCGGCCTCACCGACACCAGCGCGCAAGACGCGTATGTTGCTGGCGACAACACCGCGTTCGGCAAGCTGCCCGCCGAATATCTGGCGAAGACGCTGAACGGCAAGGGCGATATTGTCGCGCTGCGCGGCATTCCGACGACGCTCGACAACGAACGCTGGACCGCTTTTGAAGGCGTGATGAAGCAGCATCCGGACATCAAGATTCTGGATGCGAAGTACGCGAACTGGAACCGCGACGACGCGTTCAAGGTGATGCAGGACTATCTGACGCGCTTCAAGCATATCGACGCCGTCTGGGCCGCCGACGACGACATGATGATCGGCGTGCTGAAGGCGATCGATCAGGCGCACCGCACGGATATCAAGGAAGTGTTCGGCGGCGCGGGATCGAAGGAAGCGGTCAAGCGCATCATGGACGGCGACCAGCGCGTGAAGGCGGACGTCTCGTACTCGCCGAAGTTCATCTACGACGCGATCAAGCTCACGGCCGAAGCGCGTCTGAAGGGCGACAAGCTGCCGCCGACGACCATCATTCCTTCGGTGCTCATCACGAAGGACAACGCAAAGCAGTTCTATTTCCCGAACTCGCCGTTCTGAGTGCACAGCCGGTCACGCTGAATGGCGCTGACCGGCGTTTTCAACGAGGCGAAAGATGAAGACGATAAAGGGCCCGGCGATTTTTCTCGCGCAATTCATGAGCGGGGAAGCGCCGTTCGACACGCTCGCCAGTCTTGCGTCGTGGGCGGCGGGACTCGGCTACAAGGGCATTCAGGTGCCCGCCGATCTGCGCCTGATCGATCTTGAGAAAGCCGCATCGAGCGATGCCTATTGCGACGAGATTCGCCGCACGGTCGAGGATGCGGGCGTTGTCATCACCGAGCTGTCGACGCATTTGCAAGGCCAGTTGGTCGCCGTGCATCCGGCCTACGACACGCTCTTCGACGGCTTCGCCGCGCCGCATGTGCGCGGCAATCCGCAGGCGCGCACCGAATGGGCGATATCGCAGTTGAAGCACGCGGCGGCGGCATCGAAGCGGCTGGGCCTGAATGCGCACGTCACGTTCTCCGGCGCGCTCGCGTGGCCGTACGTGTATCCGTGGCCGCAGCGCCCGGCGGGTCTCGTCGAAGCCGCGTTCGATGAATTGGCCACGCGCTGGCGCCCGATTCTCGATGAGTTCGACCGCGCGGGCATCGACGTGTGCTACGAGCTGCATCCCGGCGAAGACCTGCACGACGGCGTGACGTTCGAGCGCTTTCTCGCGGCCGTGGACGATCATCCGCGCGCGAACATCCTCTATGACCCGAGTCACTTCGTCTTGCAGCAACTGGACTATCTTGCGTTCATCGACATCTATCACGCGCGCATCAAGGCGTTTCATGTGAAGGACGCGGAGTTCCGGCCGAATGGGCGGCAAGGCGTGTACGGCGGCTATTCGGGATGGGTCGAGCGAGCGGGGCGCTTCCGGTCGCTCGGCGACGGCCAGATCGATTTCAAGGCGGTCTTCTCGAAGATGGCGCAATACGACTTTCCCGGCTGGGCCGTGCTGGAATGGGAATGCGCGTTGAAGCATCCGGAAGACGGCGCGCGGGAAGGCGCGACGTTCATTCGCGATCACATCATTCGCGTGGCCGAGCATGCGTTCGACGACTTCGCCGTCAGCGGCGCGAGCCGCGAGCAAATGCGCGATGTGCTCGGCATTGAGAACAAAGCAGGAGAAAAGCGATGAGGCGCGTGCGACTCGGCATGGTCGGCGGCGGCGAGGGCGCGTTCATCGGCGCGGTGCATCGCATGGCGGCGCGGCTCGATGACCGCTATGAGTTGCTGGCGGGCGCGTTGTCGTCCGATCCGCAGCGCGCGGCGGCGAGCGCGGCGGCCATCGGCTTGCCGCGCAGCTACGACGATTATCGCGAGATGGCGCGCGTCGAAGCGAGTCGCGCCGACGGCATCGAAGCGGTCGCGATCGTCACGCCGAACCACCTGCATGCGCCCATCGCGACGGCGTTTCTGGAAGCCGGCATCCACGTGATCTGCGACAAGCCGCTCGCCGTATCGCTCGCTGAAGGCGAGGCGCTGGCGAAGCTCGCGCGGGAGAAGAATCGCGTGTTCGCGGTGACGTACACGTACACCGGCTATCCGCTCGTGCGGCATGCACGCGCGCTGGTGCGGAACGGCGCGCTCGGCGATATCCGCGTCGTGCAGGTAGAGTATGCGCAGGACTGGCTTTCGATGCCGGTCGAGACGCAGGCGAACCGGCAGGCCGCGTGGCGCACCGATCCGGCGCTCGCGGGCCCGGCGGGTTGCCTCGGCGATATCGGCACGCATGCGTATCAGTTGGCGGAGTATGTGACGGGCATGCGGCCTTCGGCGTTATCGGCGGATGTGACGACGTTCGTGCCGGGAAGACGCGTCGACGATCACGTGCAGGCGATGCTGCGTTATGCGAACGGCGCGCGCGGCATGCTGTGGGCGAGTCAGGTGGCGGCGGGCGAGGAGAACGCGTTGCGGCTGCGCGTGTATGGCACTAAGGCCGGTTTGATGTTCGATCAGCAAGCGCCGAACGAGCTATGGTTCACGCCGGTCGGCGGGGCGTCGGAGCGGATCACGCGCGGGCGTGTGCAAAGCGCTGAGGCGCAGCATGCGACGCGCGTGCCGGCGGGACATCCGGAAGGGTATATCGAAGCGTTCGCGCAGGTTTATGCGGATGCGGCGGGGTGTATCGCGCGCGGGACTATTCAGGGCGATGAGTGGCTCACGACTGTGGAGGATGGGGTCGCGGGGTTGAGGTTTGTGGAGGCGGTGTTGAGGAGTAGTGCGGGGGAGGGGGAGTGGGTGGGGGTGGGGTAGAGGGGCGTGTCCGATATCGACATCCTTAAGCTGCCCCCGCGGCAGCGGAGTGAGCGGGGTCTCCTTTTCTCTTGCATATGTTTCAAAGCTGCCTAGTGCTCACATAGTTCTTGAGGTGCATCCAGAAGTTACCATCAAAGACGCTTTTAACATTCAGAGATAGCGACTCACCGATTTTTAGATATACATCCATTTCGATACTATTCGGATCGAAGTTTATTTTCATGAGGTCGATGAATAGGCCCTCGAAACCCATCTCATATTCGTCGTGCTCAATGTAATGCCGTACGGACGTCAACATTTCTTCATCCAGCACGCTCGCATACTTCTCCAGAAGCGCTACAAGTTTTCGCTTGACGAAAAGATAGTCTGTATCTTCTTCCATTCGCGCTCCGTGCGGCCGTCATTGCGTTTTCCGTCAACTAAAACCCTTTCTCAACCACGCTACAATTGCGTCGCACCCCGCATTGGATGAAGTTTCAATTTCATAATAACCATCACCCACAAAAGTAGCCAACCCTTTGTGCAAAGATAAGGATCTCCCATCAAACCTTACACAGCAATAGCCTCGCGTTACAATAAATAGACGAGAAATGGAATATCCTGCGACAGTGCTTCCCTGGTCATAACTTTTACTTGAGACTCGAACCGCGTTTTTTCCTAAAACGCCTCTAACACTATCGCATGTCATCCCTCCAGTAAAAATTTTATCGAAGTCAATAACCTCAAGATTCTTACGGGACGATAACTCCAGCATCATTGAAGGCCCCCCTTCCAATGTTGGCAACAGATTCATTTAAGGCCGAACTAGCTCCATCCATATAATGACCGCTATAAGTGTTGATATCCAGCCCAAAAAAACCATTTACGGCATCGCCTGCAATGTCCGCTTGTCCAGCAGCGATCACCGGTTGTCCTCCAGACAAAACAGCATGAGATATTTCTGTCCCATTCACAGAGTGAGGGCCAACTACGAGCGTCCCATCTGGAGTTACCACATATTTTATCGTCCCAGAATTAACCAGCGCTTCGAATTTCGGATCATCAATATTGGCAACCATCGGCTTAACGCCGAGCCGCTCTGCCGTCGCCAACTCCTCCTCTAGAGAATGAGGCATTTGATTCTTTAGTTCTTCGCAGCTTAGTCCAAGAGGATCGGCCCAACCAAGGGTATTCGGAGCGAACCGATAGGGATTAGTACCACCAAGCAAGCCAATCGGATCCTGACTGATGAAACCGCCCGTCGTGGGGTCGAAGTATCTGAAGCGGTTATGATGCAGTCCCGACTCCGCATCGAAGTACTGCCCCTGCAACCGAATCGGCTGATCGATTCTATCCGTCTCGGCGTAATCAACGCCACCGGTCACATCATAATGCGCCTCCCATGCGATCTCACCGTCGCCTGAGCGCAACCTCACCGGCGCGCCGTTCACATCGTTCTGGTAATAGAACGTACGAGCGGCTATTGCGCCAGCCGCTTCATCTGTCGCGCTGAGCTGCATCACCAGCGGCTCGAAGCTATTCAGATGATACGCATAGAAACGTGCCTGCTGTCGTACCGGCGTGTCGCGCAGTTCGCCGGCCATCGCATCGCCATCCCACAAAAACCAAGTCTGAGCTTCGCCGGGCGTCGTGCTGTAAGGCCCACCCAACGCGACCTTACCGATCCGCCTGCCCAGCGCATCGTAGCGATAAGCCCACTTCTCGTTGTGCGTGTTCTCGAACTCCGCGAGCCGCCCGAAGGCATCCCACTTGAAGCACTGCATGCCCGACCGGCGGTCGTGCCGCTCGACCAGTTGACCTGCTGCATCGAGCCACCAGCGCGCGCCGTCATGGTGCTGAATGTGCCGTCGATTGCCATCCGCGTATTGGCTGCTGAAGCGGTCGCCTTGCTTGTCATACACGAAGTAGCGCAGCGTCTGCGCGGGATCGGTATGCGCCACAATCCGCCCCAACGGATCGTAGCGGTAGCTGTCCACGCCCAGCCGTGAATCGTCGCGCTGCGTCAAGTTGCCCAGTGCGTCGTAACGATAGGCGACCTGATCGACAGCGCGCGCCGCCTGCATCGTCGTATGGCGCGCGAGGCGCCCGGCGCGGTCGTATTCGAGAACGTGATCGAGTTCCGCCGAGAAGCTCACGCGGCTCAGACGCCCCGCGATGTCGCGCGTGAAGCGAATCGGTTCTTGATCGTCGATCTGGAGCGTCTGAGGATGGCCCAACGCGTCATAGCCGTAGGTCAGCGTCTGTTCGAACGGTGGTTTCGCGCCGGCCTGCATACGCCGCCGTTGGGTCACCAGGCGTCCGGCCTCGTCATAGGCATAGTCGATCGCGCCACCGAACGACGCCTGTTGCTGCGTTTCACGCGTGAGTCGACCATCGGCATCGTAGGCGCGCACGACCGTCCCGTGCGCGTTGCTCGCCTCGGTCAACTGGCCTTTACGGTTGTACGCGTAGCGTTCCGCTTCGGTCGGCTGTGCGCGTCGCTCGATGACCCGTCCCAGCGCATCGCACTGGATGGCGAGGGCTTGCCCCAGCGGGTCGATGGTCTGCGTCAGATGACCGGCGGGGTCATAGATGTACTGTCGCGCTTGTCCCCAATAGTCCACTTCTTCGACAAGCCGGCCATTGCCATCGCGCTTGAGTTGCCACCGCTGCCCGAGCGGATTGCTCACGCCGATCAACTGCTCCTCGGTGTCGTAGTGGTAGCGCGTGACGCTGCCGTCCGGGGCCGTGCGCGTGCGCAGCTTTCCTTGCCCGAAGTAGCTGAACGTCGTGTGTTGGCCCGCTTCGTCGATGTAGCGGATGAGATTGTCTTGCGCGTCGTACTCGCAGCGCACAAGGCGCGAGCCGGGCAGCTCGCAGGCGCTCAAGCGGTTCTTCGCGTCCCAACGGTATGTCGTGACGTCTTCGCCCGGCGCTTCGCGGCGCAGGAGATTGCCGCGCGTATCGTGCGAAAGACGCATGCTGCGACCCGCCGCGTCGATGATCTCGGCGACATATCCGAGCGGGTCGTAGGCAATCGTCGTCGCCTGTCCGATCGGGTCGACTACGCGTACGAGCTGCCCACTAAGGTCGTAGTGGTAAGCCGTTCTGATGCCCGCAGGCGTCGTTTGATCGACGAGACCGCCGCGTGCATTCCAGGTCTGCTTCCAGACTCCTCCCTCGGGATCGGTGATCGACACGGGCTTGAGCGTTGCGTCATATTCGGTGCAGATCTGGCTTTGATCCGGCAGCGTGTGCGTGAGCACGTTGCCGAACGCATCGTATTCCCACGTCGTGCGATTGCCCGCCGGATCGACCATCGACGTCGTGCGCCCGAGGCCGTCGTATTGATAACTGGACACACCGCCCATCGGATCGGTCAGCATGATGGGCAAACCGCGCGCGTCGGCTTGCAGAAGCGTCACGCCGCCGAGCGAATCGGTGATGTGCGTCTCGAGATGCGTCAGGTCGTACTCGAAGCGGTAGTCATACAGTCCGCCATCGCCCCACGCGTGATCGACGCGCCACAGACCATCGTCGTGATGCTGATGCGAGTAATAGAACGACAGTCCGTTGCGATCCGTATGGCGCACCATCAGATGATCGCCGCCGTATTCGAAGCAATACGGCATATCGAGCGCATCATGCACGGCGACGAGATCGCCCGCGCGGTCCTGCGCATAGCGCACGAGCGCATGACGCTCGCCGTTTGCATCGTGCAGCGTGATCTCGCCGAGTTGGCCGCGCAGGCTTCCCTGCGCGCATTGCACGCTTCGCCCGGTAGGCGCATCGCCCGCATATTCGATCAGGCGCAACAGCGGTTGCTGTGGCGCATCGCGTCCGGTCCGCCAGCGAACGCGCCAAGCATTGCCGTTGAGGTCGTTAAGTTGCTCCAGCCACAGCGCGAGCGGTCCGTTGGGCTGCGCGAATAGCGCGGCGTCACGCCATCCATCGTGCATTGCAAAGCGATATTCGAGCGCTTCGCGTGTGCGCACGATGAAGCGCTCGCCGTCGCGATAAAGGGCATGGCCTCCGACGCCTTCGATGATTCGCGCGGACCATCCTTCGTCGATCGGTAGCTGATCGAAGGCGACGAGTTTGTCAGGCAGGCGGAGGATGGCGCCGATATCGCCATCGTGTTCGAATAGATCGAGGCGGATGTCCGCAGGCGTGCGCCAGCCTTGCCCAACTGCGCCGGGCAGAAGGTCGTGGCTTGCGTAATAGCGGTTCCATACAAGCGGCAGCCGTCCTGTGACCGTGAAGTCGTGTTGCTCTACGATCACTTCGCCGGTCACCCCATCGACGGGTTCACCGAAGCCGCGCTGGACGAGTCCCTTGATGAATCGGCCCCACAATCCATCGCCCAGCCGATCTTGAATCGCCCGCGACACGCCGCAAAACTTCGGCTTCTGCTTCATCGCGTGGGCGTGTGCGGCCCTCATTGCCATGCCGGCGAGCGCCGCGATGCTCGGCACGGGCGGCCCGCCTACGAGAACCGGGCGCGATGCGGGGATCGGCAGCATGAGCGAGGTGGGCAACGAAGCGCACTCGCGTTTGCTGTGCTCTGCGTTGTGCGATAGCGGAAGCATGCCCGCGAACCAGCAACTCAGCGCGGGCAGGACGGCGTAAGACATCGGGTCGCCGTTGGCGCGCACGGTGAGGCTGCCGAGGAACGACTCGCTATTGCTCGAGGGCTTCGGCGCATCGTCACCGGTGAACGTGCCGCCGATCGGAAAATGCAGGCCCGGAACGTGAATCGTCTGCGTACCCGCAGTGGTTCGCATCAGACCGTTGACGAAGATCGGCCCGCCACCGCCGCCTGCGGCCATCATGACGCCCATTGACGCGATACCGACCGCTGCCGCGCCGACACTGCGCATGCCCATCTTCACGATGGAAGCCGCGCCCATCGCCATCATGCCGATGGAGACCATGCTGCCGACGCCTTCGGGTAAGCAACTCAGGTACTCCATTGGATCGAGCACCAATCCAACGTGCGGGTGAGGCAGCGGGAGAATGGGGCCTGCGACTGTTTGAATCAGGTGGACGTCGATGCCGATCACCGGCGTCAGGTGATTGACTGCGAGCAGCGCCATTACGCCTGATCTCCTGCTTCAAGCGGTAATGCCTCGGCGAACTGCTGTGTCACTTCACCTGCGGGTAGCGGGCGGATGGTTTCGGGCCAATTCTCGCCATAGAGGGCGACAAGGCGTGACGTCAACTCGCGCCGCTGTTTGTGGAACGAGCCGACGCGCTTGAGCAGGCTCTGCGCGACCATCTGCAGGTTGCTGTTGGCACGCATGGGGACAGGGATGAGGGTGCCGGCATCGAGCGCGCGCAGTCCCGCGTCGACCGTCGCGTCGGGCCGGCTCATCTGCGCGAAGCACTCACTGCACATGCGCCAGCCTTCGACCGAGAGAAACCCGTCGCGATCGGCTTCGGCCAACTCGGCGGCTTGCGCGTAGCGTTCAGCGGCGTGCGCGTAGTCGGCTTGAATCCAGTAGACAGAGGCTTCGCCGAACAGGCTGTTGATGACGAGCTTGTTGCCTGCTTCGTGATTCGCCGCGACGGCCTCCCGCCCGGCCTGCGTCGCCTGTTCGTAAGCGGATAAGGCAAGCTGCGGCGAATTCCACTTGAGATACGCCGCGCCGGCAAGCATATGCACGACGACGCTCTGGTCGGGCCAGCCTTGCGCCTTCGTGATCGTGAGAGCCTGCGAACGCAACTCTTCGAGCCGGGCAGGCGTGCCACTGGTGATGGTGTCGTTCAGCGCGACGAACAACCGTCGGAAGTCAGCGGCGGGGCCGCGTTCGCCGGAGTCGGCGATCAACTCGCGCGGCAACGCTTCCATGTGATAGCGGCCGCGCAGCACTTTCACTTGTTGCGGACGGTCTTTCGTGAGCCGAGGAAGCGGCTCGTTATCGGTCCCCGTCAGCAAGAGCCGAAGACGCTGGGCTTGCCATGCGTCCTGTTCCAGGTTTGCGAGGAGCGCGTCGAGCCAACGCTCGAAGTCGGCCGGCTTGCGGATGGGCTCGGGTTCAAGGACCAGCACCCATAGCGGAAAGACGTCCGGGTGATGGCGCATCAGGCTGCCGGTCACGCGCAGAAGGTAAGGCGTGGCCGCTTCGTTGCGATCCCGCAAAGGTGGCTTCCAATCCGCCGTCACGCCGTTTGCGGTCGAGGCTTCCTTGCCGCTCTCGTACCAGGCCATGATCTCGTCGGCCAAGGCGGCGGCATAGTGCTCCGCATCGTCGAAGGTCGAATGCAGGCGCAGTACTGCGCTCGATAGCTGGCTTTGCCGCTGGATGTACGCGGCGATCATGCGCTGATCGGCTTCGCTGGTGTGCCAGTAGAGCAGCCGCGCTTGCGGATCGCTTGCGAAACCGAGCCAGTCTTCGTGAACGGCCATGAAGCGGCGTTCAACCGGATTGGTGGGGTGCCAATCATTCATTTTGTTGTTCTAAGGGTTTGCCTGCGAAGGCACTCGCCGCTGTTGGTTATATTGAGTTACGAAGCTGTTCTGTTGCTCTTGGCGCAGCGAGTTTGTTCGCGCGCCGTAAGAACGGCCGAGCTGCCAGCGGCTCGACACGACGGCGACACGCTATGCGGGATGTTTTTCGAGAGGAATCAGGGAAAGCGTTTAAGCCAAATACACTGATAAGCGGCAGCGAAACGCGGGAGGTGCTTGGGGGTGCTGTGCGCGGGAGCGAAGGTGCTTCGGGAGGAGAGAGCGCTTCGGGGCGCGTATATTCGAACATGGCTTTTATTGACGATTCGCAATTTCGGCGAGGGCGATTCTGGGGCCGACGCGGGAGTCAGTTGCAGTAGTCTTCTTAGCTGCGTACGCGGCAGCGAACCGCAGCGTCACGGAGCAACAAGGTGCGCACGTTTTTCTAAGCTGCCTACGCGGCAGCGAATGCTTGAACCCGAAGGCATCCTCATCTTCAAGTTTTCTAAGCTGCCCACGCGGCAGCGAACTACACAGACGATGTTTCCTTTCAGCCGATGGATTTCTAAGCTGCCTACGCGGCAGCGAACCTGTACCTTCCGCAAGCCTTTTTGATCGCATCTTTCTAAGCTGCCTACGCCGCAGCGAACAGCCGTTCAATCTCGAACTGGTCGAGCGGCTTTTTCTAAGCTGCCTACGCGGCAGCGAACGGTTACACGTCTTATCCCTTCGCCTACATCGCTTTCTAAGCTGCCTACGCGGCAGCGAACATCGCGCTCGCCGCGGAACTGTTCCCGACTGCTTTCTAAGCTGCCTACGCGGCAGCGAACAAGCGTCTGAACGCTGCGTATCGGCGGCAGATTTTCCGTATGCGATCCACGACCGACGCCCCTCAGAGGGGGATGTGCGGCGTGCAGCATGTGTACACGCGGCGCTGGGTTAGC